>NZ_JBSGJR010000108.1:0-14602 GCF_053605645.1 Micromonospora sp. NPDC003776 | reverse complement strand
GCCGTGCCCCACCGTCCCGGGGCACGGCCGTCGGGCGGACCGTCACAGCTCGGCGAGGCTGCCCGCGTACATTTTCTCGATCTCGCTGGCGAAGTTGCTCTCCACGCCCCGCCGCTTGATCTTCAGCGAGGGGGTGATCTCACCGTCCTCGATGGTGAGGTCGCGGGGGAGGATGGCCACCTTCTTGATCGTCTCCCAGCGGTTGAGCTTGGCGTTGAGCTCCGCCACGTACCCCTCCACCATCTCCCGCGCCTCCGGCGAGCTGACGATGTCGGCGTAGTCCTGGCCCTCCAGCGGGCCCCCGGCGGCCCAGCCCTTGATCGCGTCCGGGTCGAGGGTGACCAGCATGGTGCAGTAGTTGCGCGCCTGCCCGATGACCACGGCCTGCGAGGTGTACGGGCAGATCGCCTTGAACATGCCCTCGATGTGCGACGGGGCGATGTACTTGCCGCCCGAGGTCTTGACCAGGTCCTTCTTCCGGTCGGTGATGCGCAGGTAGCCGTCGTCGTCGAGGCTGCCGATGTCCCCGGTCCGGAAGAAGCCGTCCTCGGTGAACGCGGCGGCGGTCTCCTCGGGCAGGTTGTGGTAGCCCCGCATGACCGGTCGACCGCGGACCAGGATCTCGCCGTCGCTGTCGATCCGGCACTCCAGGTCGCCCATCGCCGTGCCGACGGTGCCGATGCGCAGCCCGTCGGGCGGGTTGACGAAGTTGCCCGCGCTGGTCTCGGTGAGGCCGTACCCCTCGGAGATGGGCAGGTTCGCGGCGGCGAAGAAGGTGGCGATCTCCTTGCTCAGCGGGGCCGCGCCGGAGACCAGCACCCGGATCCGGCCGCCGAGCCGGGCCTGGAGCTTGCTGAAGACCAGCTTCTCGGCCAGCGCGTACCTCAGCCGCAGCCCGGCCGGGACCGGCTTGCCGGCCTGCTCCAGGGCGACCTTCTCCTTGCCCACCGCGACGCCCCAGGCGAAGATCTTCGCCTTCGCGCCACCGGCGTCCTGCGCCGTGGTGACCGCCTTGTTGTAGACCTTCTCGAAGACCCGCGGCGCGCCGCACATCAGCGTCGGCCGGACCACCCCGAGCAGGTCGACCAGCTTCTCCACCCGGCCGTCGACGTAGGTCGGCAGCCCGACGTGGGTGGCGCCGCAGAGCAGCGTCTTGCCGAACGAGTGGGACAGCGGCAGCCAGAGGTACTGCAGGTCGTCGGCGTGCAGCAGGCCCAGCTCGGCCTGCGCCACGCCCTCCCAGCACCAGCCGCCGTGCAGCAGCTCGACGCCCTTGGGCCGGCCGGTGGTGCCCGAGGTGTAGATCAGGGTGGCCAGGTGGTCCGGGCCGATGCCGGCGACCAGCATGTCGATCAGGTCGGGTTCGTTGGCCAGCGCCTGCCTGCCGCGCTCCTCCAACTCGGCCAGGGTGAGCTGCGGGACGGCGGCGGCCGGGTCGGGCTCGCCGTCGAAGAGCACCACGTGGGTCAGCGCGGGCAGCGTGGCGCCGGCGATCTTCGCCGCCTGGGCCGGGTTCTCCGCGAAGAGCACCCGCGACCCGGAGTCGGCGATGATGTACGTCGCGTCCTCCGGCTCGGTGGTCGGGTAGACGGTGGTGGTGGCCCCGCCGGCGCACATGATGCCGAAATCCGCGATCACCCAGTCCAGCCGGGTGTTCGCCAGGATCGCCACCGGGTCCTCCAGGCCGACGCCGAGGCCGTGCAGCCCCGCCGCGACCGCCCGGGCGCGCTGCCCGACCTGCTCCCAGCTCAGCCAGACCGGTCCGGAGTCGTCCGGGGCGGGGTGGGCGAACGCGGGCCGGTCGGGGGTCTCGGCCACGCGCTTGAGGAACATGTCGGGGATGGAACGGTACGGTACATCGAGAGCCATCGTTGTAGCCGCCTTCAACGGTGGGGGAACGTGACGGGGGTCACGGCATTTTGCGGTTACCGAAGAGTATTGCCTGTACCCGGGGAGCGGCTAGCCCTACGTGGGGCCGGCATCGGGCAGGTCAGGCGTATCTCGTTGCCTGGAGCGACCAGTCGTAGGTGGCCCGGATCCAGTTGCGCCGGGTGGTCAGGAAGGCGTGGACCCCCTCGTCGCCCGTCGCGGCGAACTCCGCCGCGCGCTCCGCGTACGCCACCAGGCCGTCGTTGAACCGGTCGGCCGCCGCCCGCAGCGCCGCCTCCTCGTCCGGACCGCCCTCGCGCAGGATGGTGGCGACCAGGTTGTGCGCGTCCGGCGCGTGGTCCCGCTCCTTGCCGTAGGAGAAGAGGTCGTTGCACCAGCAGACCAGGTCGGCGGCGAGGGCGTCCAGCGCGGCCAGCGCCGGCTCCGCCCGCCGGCCGGCCGCCGGCAGCCCGTCGTACGCCAGGTCGGTGAGGGTGAAGCTGGGCCGCACCCCGCCGGTGTGCCGGCGCATCTGCACGTACTCGGCCACCCCGGGCACCCGGCCGTGCTCCCGGTTGGCCGCCTCCCAGAGCAACGCCAGCAGGTATTCGCGCAACTGACTGACCAGGCGCAGCAGCAGGGTCGGCCGCTGCCGGGCGCGGACCCGCCGGCACAGGTCGTCCAGCGCGACGCCGAGCGGCCCCGCCTCGGCCGGCACCGGGACGTCCGGATCGCCGTGCCGGTCGAGCACGTCCAGCAGGCCCGCCACGGTGGGGGCGAGCCGGGTCGGGCTGGCGCCCAGCCCGTCCTCGTCGCAGGCGTCGTCCATCACGAACAGCCAGGAGATCAGGTCGGTGAGCAGGCGCAGCCGCTCCACCGGCGCGTCCGGGCAGGCCCGGGCGGCGAGTTCGGCCGGGTGGGCGCCGCTCAGCCGGCGCAGCGCGGCGGTGGTGTCGAGCAGCCGCAGTCCACGTACCCATTCGGCGCTCTCGGTGGCGACCAGGTCGACGGCGGCGTGCCGGCGCGCCGGGAAGGGGGGTTCGCGCAGTGCCGAGACGGCGAAGCTCCGCATCGTGCTCCCTTGTCCGCCGCCCGAGGTGGGGCGGCGGCCAGGAGCGTACGGCACCAGCGATCGGCTGCCGTCGTTGGGTGAATCAGGTTTCAGATCGGCCGGGTGACCGGTTCCGCACAGTCGGTCAGAGGCCCAGGTCGGCCGTGCGCAACCGTTCGGCCGGCGCGGCCGCCCCGTCCACCTGCACCCGGGCCACCCGCTGCCGGCCGGAGAGGAACAGGATCAGCTCGCCGGGCGCGCCGACCAGCCGCAGCCGCTCGCCCCCGCGCCCGACGGCGAGTTCCCCGAAGCCGGGTCCCTGCACCAGCAGGGCGGCCGGGAACCGGCGCAGCGCCATCCGGGCCAGCAGCGCGCCCCGCTTCCAGAGCACCGCCTGCAGCCCGGCCGGCAGGTCGCGCGGCAGCCACCCCGGCCGGGCCCGGCGCACGTCCTCGTGGTGGATGAAGAACTCCACGGTGTTGACCAGTTCGTCGGTGAGCGGGTTGCTCAGCGGGCTCCACACCGGCGGGCGGCGGACCCGGGCCACCAGCTCCGCGTACGGGCCGGCCGCCACCCGGCGACGGACCCCTTCGGCGTAGCGGCGCAGCGGCGGCAGCACGATGCCACCCGCGGCGTCCGGCCGGCGCTCGCGGACCAGCAGGTGCGCCGCCAGGTCGCGGGTGTTCCACCCCTCGTCGACCGTCGGCGCGTCCGGTCCCACTTCCAGCAGCAGATCGGCGAGCGCCTCGCGCTCCGATCGGGCGTACCGCGGCATCCCCCGATCGTAGGTCGCCGACGTGACGGTGGACATATCCGGGCCGGGTCGGCAGAGCTGGCGCCGAGCGGTAAGGATGAGGGAGAACAAGGCGGCTTACGGCGGGGGAGTGCGTTGGCGAGCGGGACAAGTCGGGACGTCCTCGGCCGGGGACTGCGGGTGCTCGGCCAGGCCATCCGGGAACAGCCGAGGATCTTCGCGGTCGCGGTGGCCGGCAGCGTGCTGTTCGGCTCCATGGTCATCGCCAGCGCGTACGTCGTCGGCGGGGTGGTCGGCAAGGTGGTGGTCCCCGCCATCGCCCGCGGCTCGGTGACCGCCGGGGTGCTCGCGCTCGCCGCCGCCGCGCTCTTCGGGATCAGCGTGCTGCGGGTGATCGGCATCTTCGGCCGTCGGCTCGGCGCCGGCTACATGCAGTACCGGCTCCAGGCCGCCTACCGCCGCCGGGTCACCCGCCGCTACCTCGACCTGCCGCTGGCCTGGCACCACCGCAACGCCACCGGCACGCTGCTCTCCAACGCCAACTCCGACGTGGAGGCCGCCTGGTACCCGATCGCCCCGTTGCCCTTCGCGGTCGGCACCCTGGTGATGCTGGTCGGCGCGGTGGTCTCGCTCTTCCTCACCGACTGGGCGCTCGCCCTGGTCGGCCTGGCGGTCTTCCCGGCGCTCTTCGCGCTCAACGTGGTCTACTCCCGCCGGATGGCCCCCCGCCAGGCCCGCGCCCAGCGGCTGCGGGCCGAGGTCAGCGGCATCGCCCACGAGAGCTTCGACGGCGCCCTGGTGGTCAAGACGATGGGCCGCGAGGCGCAGGAGACGGAGCGCTTCGCCGCCCGCGCCGGCGAGCTGCGCGACGCGCTGATCGCCGTCGGCAGGCTGCGCGGCGTCTTCGACCCGATGCTGGAGACCCTGCCCAGCCTCGGCACCCTGGCCGTGCTGGTGGTCGGCGCGGTCCGGCTGCGCCAGGGGGCGATCGACGTGACCGAGCTGGTCAGCGTCGCCTTCCTCTTCACCGTGCTGGCCTTCCCCGTCCGGGCGATCGGCTGGGTGCTGGCCGAGCTGCCGCGCAGCGTCGCCGGCTGGGACCGGGTCCGCCGGGTCCTCGACGCCACCGGCGAGATGCCGTACGGCGAGCGGACCCTGGACCCGGCCACCCCGACCCCGGCCACCCTCGCCTTCCACGACGTCCACTTCGGCTACGAGCCCGCCGAGGCGCACCTGCCCGGCACCGAGGTGCTCGGCGAGGTGACCTTCACGGTGCCCGCGGGGAAGACGGTCGCCCTGGTCGGGCCGACCGGGGCCGGCAAGTCCACCATCACCTCCCTGGCCGTACGCCTGGTCGACCCGCGGGCCGGCGCCGTCACCCTGGACGGCGTCGACGTGCGGGAGCTGACCGCCGCCTCGCTCGCCTCGACCGTGGCGCTGGTCGCCCAGGTGCCGTTCGTCTTCGACGACACCGTCCGGGCCAACATCAGCCTGGACAGGCCCGGCATCGGCGACGAGGAGGTCTGGGCGGCGCTGCGGCTGGCCGAGGCGGACGGCTTCGTGGCCGCCCTCCCCGACGAACTGGACACCATGGTCGGCGAGCGGGGCACCTCGCTCTCCGGTGGCCAGCGCCAGCGGCTCACCCTGGCCCGCGCGCTCGCCGGCCGCCCCCGGCTGCTGGTGCTCGACGACGCGACCAGCGCCGTCGACCCGCGCGTCGAGGCGGCCATCCTGGCCGGGCTGCGCGCCCCGGGCGACGGCGGCGCCCCCGCGTCGATCCTCGTGGTGGCGTACCGGCGGGCCACCATCGCGCTCGCCGACGAGGTCATCTACGTCGAGCACGGCCGGGTGGTGGCCCGCGGCACCCACACCGAACTGCTCGCCACCGTGCCCGGCTACGCCGACCTGGTCACGGCGTACGAGCAGGCCGAGCAGGAACGCGAGCAGACCCGCACGTACGACGAGGTCACCCCGCTGACCTCCGGCCTGGAAGTCGAGGTTGACCGGTGAGCGCGAGTACGACGACGGCCGAGGCCGCCGGACCGGCGGAGCGGGTCGAGTCGACCTGGCGGACGCTGCGGCGGGGGCTGGCGCTCTCCCCGGAGCTGAAGACCGGGCTGGCCGGCACCCTGGCCCTGGCGCTGATCTACATGGTCGGCCGGGTCGCCGTGCCGGTGGCCGTGCAGCGCGGCATCGACCACGGCATCGTCGGCGGACTCGACCTGGACGTGGTCTCGCTGACCGTGGTGGTCACCGCCGCGGTGCTGGTGGTCACCACCACCTGCGGGTACCTGATGATGCGCCGGCTCTTCACGGTCAGCGAGACCGCGCTCGCCGGCGTGCGCACCCGGGCGTTCCGGCACGTGCACGACCTGTCGATGCTGCACCAGCAGTCCGAGCGGCGGGGCTCACTGGTCTCCCGGGTCACCAGCGACGTCGACCAGATCACCCAGTTCCTCCAGTGGGGCGGCGTGATCCTCATCGTCAACCTCGGCCAGCTGGTCGTCACCACCGCGGTGATGCTCGCGTACTCCTGGCAGCTCACCCTGGTGGTGCTCGCCGCGTTCGCCCCGGCGGTGCTGGTGATCCGTCTGCTCCAGCGCCGGTTGGCCGGCGCGTACGGGTTGGTCCGGCAGCGGATGGGCACGCTGCTCGGGACCATCGGCGAGAGCGTGGTCGGGGCGCCGGTGATCCGGGCGTACGGGATCGCCGGCCGGACCGCCCGGCGGCTGGACGCGGCGATCGAGGGGCAGCGGCAGGCCCAGCAGAAGGCCATCCGGATCAGCATCCTGGGCAGTTCGGTGGGGGAGCTGGCGGCCGGCCTGGCCCTGGCCGGCGTGGTGGTGGTCGGGGTGAACCTCGGCGTGGACCGCACCCTCTCCATCGGTCAGCTCACCGCGTTCCTGTTCCTGGTGACGCTCTTCATCCAGCCGGTGCAGATCGCCACCGAGGTGCTCAACGAGGCGCAGAACGCGATCGCCGGCTGGCGCCGGGTGCTCGACGTGCTGGACGTCGCGCCGGACGTGGCCGACCCGGGAGAGCAGGGCCGGGAGCTGCCCGCGGGCCCGCTGGACGTCCGCTTCGCCGGGGTGACCTTCGCCTACCCGGGCGGGCCGCCGGTGCTGCACGACGTGACCCTGGAGATCCCGGCCAAGAGCCGGGTGGCGGTGGTCGGCGAGACCGGCAGCGGCAAGACCACCTTCGCCAAGCTGCTCACCCGGCTGATGGACCCCACCGAGGGCGAGGTGCTGCTCTCCGGGGTGTCTCTGCGCCAAGTCCGGTTCGACTCGCTGCGCTCGCGGGTGGTGATGGTGCCGCAGGACGGCTTCCTCTTCGACGCCACGGTGGGGGACAACGTCCGCTTCGCCCGGCCGGAGCTGACCGACGCGCAACTCACCGCCGCCTTCACCGAGCTGGGCCTGGCCGACTGGCTGGACGGGCTGCCGGCCGGGCTGGACACCCCGGTCGGGGAGCGCGGCGAGGCGCTCAGCGTCGGCGAGCGGCAGCTCGTGGCGCTGGCCCGGGCGTACGTCGCCGATCCGGATCTGCTGGTGCTCGACGAGGCGACCAGCGCCGTCGACCCGGCCACCGAGGTACGCCTCCAGCGCACCCTGGACGCGGTGACCCGCGGCCGGACAACCCTGGCCATCGCCCACCGGCTCTCCACCGCGCAGGCCGCCGATGAGGTGATCGTGGTGGACCGGGGCCGGATCGTCCAGCGCGGCCCGCACGACGAGCTGCTCCGGGACCCGGATTCCGTCTACGCCCTGCTCTACGCCTCCTGGCTGGAGCAGACCCGCTAGCGCGGACCCCGTTCCGGCGTTGGCCTCGGCTCCGGCCCGCCTCCGGTGTGCCGGGGCGGGCCGTGGCGCGTCCGTTGCGAGCGGCGTCTTGTGCGGATCGACCGCCCGTCGCCCGCCGTCGGCGTGGTCAGCGGCCTCAGCTCTGATCCAGCGGGCCGGTGAGGTAGCGCTGCACGGTCGGGCCGATCGTGGCGGCCAGGGTGTCCGGGGACGCGGAGGCGACCGGCTCGAGGCGGATCACGTACCGCATCATGGCCAGGCCGGCGATCTGGGTGGCCACCAGCGCGCCCCGCAGCGGCACCTCGGCCGGATCGAGGTCGAGCTGGTCGACGACCCGGCGCAGGACCTGGGTGACCAGGAACTCGCGCAGCAGACGGGCGGTCCACTGGTTGCTCACCGCCGAGCGGAGCAGGGCCACGGCGGCCGCGCCGACCGGGGAGTCCCACACGGCGAGGAAGGTGCGGACCAGCCGTTCGCCGACCTCGTCCGGGCCACCGGCCAGCACCCGCGGCACCAGTTCGGCCGGGTCGACGGGGATCGACACGGTGGCCCGGAACAGTTCCTCCTTGGTGCCGAAGTAGTGGTGCACCAGCGCCGGATCCACCCCGGCGGCGGTGGCGATCGCCCGGATCGAGGCGGCGTCGAAGCCGCGCTCGGCGAATGTGGCCCGCGCGGCCGTGAGGATGGTCTCGCGGGTGTCGGGGTTGCCGGGACGCCGGCCGGTGCGCCGCACCATCACCCGCTGCGCCGGCGCAGCGTCGCGGCGGCGAGCACCAGCGCCGCCACCGCCGCCCCACCGACGATCGCCACGTCCCGCCACATCGTCCCGGTCGGGTCGGCGTGCGCGCCGACCTCCTGGAGCGCCTCCACCGCGTACGACAGGGGCAGCACGTCGCTGATCGCCTGGAGCCAGCCGGCCATCTCGCCCCGGGGCACGAACAGCCCGCAGAGCAGCAGCTGCGGCAGCACCACCACCGGCATGAACTGCACGGCCTGGAACTCGGTGCGGGCGAACGCGGAGCAGAACAGGCCGAGCGCCACCGCCAGCACCGCGTTCACCCCGGCGATCATGACGACCAGCCAGAGGCTGCCGGCGGTGTCCAACCCGAACACCTGGTACGCCACCAGCGACGCGATGGTGGACTGGAGCACGCCGGCCAGGCCGAACGCGATGCCGTAGCCGAAGAGCAGGTCGAGCTTGCCCAGCGGGGTGGTGAGCAGCCGTTCCAGCGTGCCGGTGGTGCGCTCGCGCAGCATGGCGATGCTGGTCACCAGGAACATGATGATGAACGGGAAGAAGCCCAGCATGATCAGGGCGACCTGGTCGAAGACGGTCGGCTGCCCCGGCGGGGTGGGCTGGTCGACGTACATGAAGTAGACCAGGGTGAGCAGCACGGTGGGCACCACGACGAGCAGCGCCACCGTGCGCTTGTCGTGGCGGAGCTGGCGCAGGATCCGCCCGGTGGTCGCGGCCAGGATGCGGGGGTTCACGACGCGGCCTCCTGCTCGCTCGCCCGGATCAGCCGGAGGAACGCCTCCTCCAGGTCGTCGACGCCGGTGCTGGCACGGACCGCGTCCGGGGTGTCGTCGGCGACCAGCCGGCCGTCCCGGATCAGCAGCAGCCGGTCGCAGCGGGCCGCCTCGTCCATCACGTGGCTGGACACCAGCAGCGTGGTGCCGGCGTCCGCCATGGCGTGGAACCGGGCCCACAGGTCGGCGCGGAGCACCGGGTCCTGCCCGACGGTGGGTTCGTCGAGGATGACCAGCTCCGGCTCGCCGACCAGGGCGCAGGCCAGCGACGCCCGGCTGCGCTGCCCGCCGGAGAGGGTGCCGACCAGTTGGTCGGCGGCCTTCGCCAGGCCGACGTCGGCCACCGCCCGGTCCGCGTCGGCCCGGCCCCGCCCCTGGAGCACCGCGAAGTAGCGCGCGTTCTCCCGCACGGTCAGGTCGGCGTAGACGCTGGGCGCCTGGGTGAGGTAGCCGACCCGGCGCCGCAACTCGGCGGCGCCGGCCGGTCGGCCGAGCACGGTCACCGTGCCCGACGAGACCCGCTGCACCCCGACGACGGCCCGCATCAGGGTTGTCTTGCCGCTGCCGCTGGGCCCGAGCAGCCCGGTGACCGTGCCGCGGGGCACCGTGCAGGAGATGCTCTGGAGCACCCGCTGCCGGCCCCGGTCGACCACCAGGTCACGGACCGACACCGCGTCGTCCACGCCCGCCTCCGGAAAACTCATCAACTGTTGAACTCAACGCTAGTTGAGTTACCGCCCGGCGCGCAACGGGGTTGACTTCGAGTGCGCTCGAACTGGAAGCCTGGGGGACGTGGACATCAGCACACGGGAGATGAGCCTCACCGTCGGTGAGGCGGCGGAACGGGTCGGCCTGACCACCTACACGCTGCGCTGGTACGAGCAGGAGGGCCTGGTCGCCCCGGTCGGGCGGGACTCCTCGGGCCGCCGGCGCTACACCGAGTCCGACGTCAACTGGCTGTTCCTGCTCACCCGGCTGCGCCGCACCGGCATGCCGGTACGGGACATGCGCCGCTACGCCGAGCTGGCCCGGCAGGGCGACCGGACGCTCGGCGCGCGACGGGCGCTCTTCGAGGCGCACCGCGCCCGGGTGCTGGCCCGGATGGCCGAGCTGACCGAGGACCTCAAGGTGCTCGACCACAAGATCGACGCGTACCGCAGGGCGGAGGAGGAGCTTCGATGATCAAGCGACGGGTGGGCGCGACCGGCCCGGAGGTCTCAGCGATCGGCCTGGGCTGCATGGGCATGAGCTTCGCGTACGGCGGCGGCGACGACGCCGAGTCGACGCGGACCCTGCACCGGGCCCTCGACCTCGGGGTCGACCACCTCGACACCGCCGACATGTACGGCTTCGGCGCCAACGAACGGCTGCTCGCCCCGGTGGTACGGGCCCGGCGGGACGAGGTCTTCCTGGCCACCAAGTTCGGCAACCGCAGCCGCGGTGACACCTTCGGCGGCACCGGCACCCCGGGCGCCTACGTGGACAGCAGCGCGGCCTGGGCCCGGGAAGCCTGCGACGCCTCGCTGGGCCGGCTCGGGGTGGAGACCATCGACCTGTACTACCTGCACCGGCGCAACCCGGAGACGCCGATCGAGGAGACCGTCGGCGCGATGGCCGAGCTCGTCAAGGCGGGCAAGGTACGGCTGCTCGGCCTGTCCGAGGTGAGCCCGGAGACGCTGCGGGCGGCCCACGCCGTGCACCCGATCTCGGCCGTGCAGATGGAGTACTCCCTGTTCAGCCGGGACGTCGAGGGGAAGATGCTGGCCACCTGCCGGGAGCTGGGGGTGGCGCTGGTGGCGTACTCGCCGATCGGCCGGGGGCTGCTGACCGGGGCGATCACCAGCCGGGAGCAGCTCGCCGAGGACGACTGGCGGCGCAACGTGCCGCGCTTCGCCGAAGGCAACCTGGACGCCAACCTCAAACTCGTCGAGGCGGTCCGCGAGGTGGCCGCCGAGATCGGCTGCACCCCGGCCCAGGCGGCGTTGGCCTGGGCGCTCGACCAGGGCGAGGACGTGCTGACCATCCCCGGCACCAAGCGGGTCCGCTACCTGGAGGAGAACGTCGCCGCGGCCGACGTCCGGCTGACCCCCGAGCAGCAGCGCCGGCTGCGCGAGGCGGTGCCGGCCGGGGCGGTGGCCGGAGAAAGGTACACCGAGGCAGGAATGCGAACCGTGGGGCACTAGGCGGACAGGGAGTCCGCCAACGGTCATTGCCACACTCATGGGACGTCCGGCACGATGGCGCAGTGGATCACGCTCCGCTGCCGGAGGGCGCCTTCCTCGAGGAATGGGCCGCCCGCCTGCGGCAGGCCGCCGACCGTCCCGTCGTCGGCATCATGCTGCGGGGCAGTCACGCCCGCCGCGCCGCCACCGAGCACAGCGACGTCGACGTCGACGTGCTGGTCGCGGCCGAGGAGGACCACCCGGGCGACGAGCCGCGCGGGTCCGCCGCGCCCCACCCCGGGCCGGCGGGCCCGGCCGCGTCCGGTGCCCCCTACGCGGCCCGGCGGGCGTACCTCGCGGAGTTCGCCGGGCGCCTGGTGCACATCTCGGTGGCCGCCCGCGACGTCCGGTCCTGGGTCCGCCGGCTCGGGCAGCCGGCGGACTGGGCGTTCGGGTTGCCGGTCACCGCGCCGGCCCGGCTGATCTGGGCCGTGCCCGAGTGGCGGCGCCGGATCGACCTGCCGGTGCTCTGCCAGCCCGCGGACGAGCCCCGGCTGGAGGAGCTGATCGCGACCCTCGGCAAGGTCGCCGGCGCCCGGTGGGCCCGCGACACCGTGGGCGTCCGGCTGGCCGCCGCCGACCTGGCCCGGCTCTGCCCGTCCGTGCTGCGGCTGGCCAACCCGTCGGTCCGGGTGGCCTCCCGCCGGGCCGCGCTGGCCGCCGCGCTGGACCTGCCGGTCGCCCCGGCCGGCTACCGCGACGACATGCTGCTCTGCCTCGGGCTGCGGCCCGGCACCGCCGCCGAGGTGGCCGCCGCCGCCGGCCGGCTGGTCGGCGGGATCGTCCCGCTGATCCGCCCGTACGCGGAGGAGATCGCCGCGGTGGGCGGGGTGGACCTGGCGGACGCCCTGGTAGACGGCCGGCTGGACCGCTACCTGGGGCAACTGGGCCGGGCGCTGGGCCGTTCGGCGCCCGCCTCCCGGGACGCGGCGGCGGTGCCGGGGCCGCGTGCGGGAGAATGGTCAACCGTGCCCGCCTCTGACGCGCCGGTGACCGGCGCCTCCACCAGCCCCGGCGGCGCCGCGGCCCCCGGCCCGGCCCGCCCCTCCCGCCTCGACCCCGAGATCGCCGCCCGGCTGCGCCGTACCCCCGACGGGCTGGTCGCCGCGGTGGTCCGCCAGCACGACTCGGGCGAGGTGCTGATGGTCGCCTGGATGGACGACGAGGCGCTGCACCGGACGCTGACCACCGGCCGGGCCACCTACTGGTCGCGCAGCCGGCAGGAGTACTGGGTCAAGGGCGCCACCTCGGGCCACCACCAGTACGTCCGCTCGGTCGCGCTCGACTGCGACGGCGACGCGCTGCTGGTCAGCGTCGACCAGGTCGGGGCGGCCTGCCACACCGGGCAGCGCACCTGCTTCTTCACCGAGCTTCCGGTCAGCGCCCCGGAGGCCACCTCATGACGGACGGCACGGTCAGCCCGGACCAGGGCACCTTCGCCGACCTGGCGGCCCGCTGGCGGGTCGTGCCGGTCACCCGCCGGTTGCTCGCCGACGCGGAGACCCCGGTCGGCGTCTACCGCAAGCTCGCCGGCGGCCCGGGCACCTTCCTGCTGGAGTCCGCCGAGCAGGGCGTCGGCTCGGCCGGGATGGCCTGGTCCCGCTACTCGTTCATCGGGGTCCGCAGCGCCGCCACGCTCACCGAGCGGGACGGCACGGCGGTCTGGGCGGGCGCCCCGCCGGCCGGCGTACCGGCCTCCGGCGACCCGGTGGCGGTGCTGCGGGAGACCGTCGCCGCGCTGGCCGGCCCCGCCTGGGACCCGGCCAGCGGCATGCCGCCGCTCACCGGGGGCATGGTCGGCTACCTCGGCTACGACCTGGTCCGTCGCTTCGAGCAGCTGCCCGAGCTGACCGAGGACGAGCTGGACGTGCCCGAGCTCGGCATGATGCTCGCCACCGACCTGGTGGTGCTCGACCACTACGACGGCTCGGCGATCCTGGTCGCCAACGCCGTCCTGCCCCCGCTGGACGCGCCGGACCGGCCGGCGCTGGTCGCGGCGGCGTACCACCACGCGGTGGGGCGACTGGACGCGATGACCACCGCGCTGTCCCGACCGATTCCGCCCATGATCTCGACCGTCGCCCGACCCCCGGTCGGCGACGTGGTCAGCCGGACCCCCGACGGTGGCTACCCGAAGGCCGTGGAGGCGGCCAAGGAGGCGATCCGGGCCGGCGAGTGCTTCCAGATCGTGCTCAGCCAGCGCTTCGAGCGGGCCACCCACGCCGACCCGCTCGACGTCTACCGGGTGCTGCGCACCACCAACCCCAGCCCGTACATGTACCTGCTGCGCTTCGACGGGTTCGACATCGTCGGCTCGTCGCCGGAGGCGCACCTCAAGGTGAGCACCGGTGCGGACGGGCGGCGCCGGGCCCTGCTGCACCCGATCGCCGGCACCCGGCCGCGCGGCGGCTCCCCGGAGGCCGACGCCCGGCTCGCCGCCGAGCTGCTCGCCGACCCCAAGGAGCGCGCCGAGCACGTCATGCTGGTCGACCTGGGCCGCAACGACCTGGGCCGGGTCTGCCGCCCGGGCACCGTCGAGGTGCCGGAGTTCGCCACCATCGAGCGGTACAGCCACGTCATGCACATCGTCTCCACCGTGGTCGGGGAGCTGCGCGAGGATCGCACCGCCTTCGACGCGCTGGCCGCGACCTTCCCCGCCGGCACCCTGTCCGGCGCGCCCAAGGTCCGGGCCATGGAGATCATCGAGGAGCTGGAGCCGGCCCGGCGCGGCCTCTACGGCGGGACCGTCGGCTACTTCGGCTTCGGTGGCGACCTGGACATGGCGATCGCCATCCGGACCGCGCTGATCCGCGACGGCCGCGCCTACGTGCAGGCCGGGGCCGGGGTGGTGGCCGATTCCGATCCCGCCGCCGAGGACCAGGAGACCCGGAACAAGGCCGCCGCCGTGCTCGCCGCCATCGCCGCCGCCGAGACCCTGCGGCCGGCCCGATGAGCGGGCCGACGCAGGGCAGCGTACCGGCCGGGTCGCCCGCCGCGCGGGGCCGGCGCGAGCTGACGTACGCGGTGCTGCTCTGCCTGGCCGGCGCGGGGCTCGCCCTCTGGGCGGTGACCCGGACCTGGTCGGTCGAGCTGACCGCTCGGGGATCGCTGCCCCCGGCGCGGCACTCCCGCACCGGCGCGGACCTGCTCCCGTGGGTCTCCGCGCTGGCGCTGGTCGGGCTGGCCGGTGGGGGCGCGGTGCTGGCCACCCGGGGCCGGGTCCGGCGGCTGCTCGGCGGCCTGCTGACCCTGGTCGGCCTCGGGGTGGCGGCCGGCGGCGGCTACGGCCTGACCGGGGCGGGGGTGAGCCGGCAGTGGTGCCAGTCGGGCCGGGCGTCGACCGCGCCCCGGGCGTTGCGGCTCACCCCGAGCT
>NZ_JBSGJR010000107.1:0-14609 GCF_053605645.1 Micromonospora sp. NPDC003776 | reverse complement strand
CCCCGCCGCCCCCGCCCGCCCCCGCCGGCGCCCCGCGGGGGGGCCCCACCCCCCCGCCGGCGCCGGGGGCCGCCCCCCCCCCCCCCCCCCCGCAACGTGGTGGCCGTTCAGATCTCGGCAACGATCCGCCGCACCGTCTCGGCCGGCGAGGGCAGCGAATGGATCTCGTCGCGCACCACCGTCATCCGCCGGGCGAGTTCTTCGTCCCTGATCAGCTGGGTCAGCAGCTCAGGGCTGACCTCCTCCGCTGTGCTCACCAGACCGACGCCCAGCTTGCGGACGGCATTGCGCCCGGAGTGCTGGAACATGTCCCGGGCGTCGGGCGCCAGCAGCTGTGGCGTACAGGCCTCGATCGACGTCATGATCATGCCGCCGCTGCCGTGGTGCACCACCGCGGTGCACTGGCGGAGCAGCCGGTGCAGAGTCGTCCAGCCGACCGCGCGGACGTTCGGCGGCAACGGCCGCAGCGGTGCCACGTCGAGGTCACCGAGGGCCAGCACGAAGTCAGCGTCCACCTGGGCGGCTGCCGCGATGATGGACTCGACCGCACCAAGCCCGAAGGCCTGTAGCTCGATGGTGCCCATCGATACCGCGACCTGGGGTCGGTCGGAGGAGGCGGTGGGCCAGCGGTCGCCGTGCACCTCTCCCCCGCCGTAGGGCACCCACCGCATGAACCAGCCTTCCGACGAGCGGTCGAGAATCATGCTCGGCGGGAACGACTCGATGATCACATTCGGCTTCGGCAGCGGATTCGGCAGGTTGTACTTGTCGAAGAAGTCGCCGAGGAACGAAGCGATGGCCTCGTGCATTCCCCCGGTCGCGAAGGCGCCGTGGTTGCGCTGCACGGCGGGCACTCCGGCCCGGGCGGCCGCGAAAAGGCCGGCGGTGGCGCCCTGCTCGTAGACCACCAGGTCGGGCTTGAAGTCATCGGTGAGGGTCATCAGGCCGTCGATCAGCGGACGGTTCACCGCCGCGATCTGAACTCCCCACTCGGCGAGGTCCACCGCGGGTCGGGTCGCGACGGTCGCGATGAAATCGGGATCGTCCTTGGCCACCTGCTCGAAGGCCGCGACGGAGCTGAAGTGCGGCGCGATGTCGACGACCTCGAGGCCGGACCGGGCGGCGCGCTCGGCGTGCTCAGCCGTGGCGATGACCACGTCATGGCCGCTCGCACGGAACGCCCAGGCCAGGGGGATCAACGGGAAGAGATGCCCGAGGCCGGGCGACGAGACGAACAGAACCTTCATCGGAATGCTCCTGACGTCGGAAGGGCCGCGTGGAGATAGACCCGGTCGAAGCAGGAGGGATCATCCACGACGGCAGGACAACCACAAACAGATCCAGACGCTATAGAAGTTGATAGTGTCAGCGGTGTCGGCCTGCGTCAATCTTGCCCTTTGCGATTCGGCCGCTATAGGATTTGGAGGCTTCCAACGAACAGGGTGGCGCTATGGCAACCTACGGCGAAGCGACGCTCAGCAGCGTTGAGGTCACCGAGTCCGTTCGGATCGACGGAGCGACCCTTCAGCTCGGTTCACCAGAGTGGGTGATCGAGTGGCTGGCGCGGCAGGAGCAGTCACTGCCCACGCCGTGGTTTCGGGACGAAACTCCCCAGACTCTCGTGACCGTCACGCCGTTCGTGATGGACCGCTACCCGGTCACCGTCGGCCGGTACGCGGCCTTCGTCGAGGCCACCGGATACCAGACGGTTGCCGAGCGCCGCGGCTGGAGCCTCGTGTACGGCCCGGACTACTGGCAACAGGCACCGGGCGCGTGCTGGCGCCGCCCAGCCGGGCGAGACGTCGACTACGAACCTCCTGACGACCATCCCGTCGTACACATCGCCGTCGAAGACGCCGACGCGTTCGCCGCGTGGGCGGGCAAGCGACTGCCGACCGAGGCGGAGTGGGAACTCGCCGCCCGCGGCTGCGGGTATCGGCTTTGGCCGTGGGGCGACAACTGGTCGCGCGCGTGGGCCAACACCACAGAGCTGTGGCTAGGCAACGCCAGCCGCGGCCTACCCGACTGGCGTGCCTGGTGGAGGGTCCGCTGCCGCGACCGCGGTCCGATCCCCCTGACGACGTCGGTCGGCACCTTCAGCCCGTACGGGGACAGCCCGTACGGGGTGGCAGACATGGCGGGCAACGTCTACGAGTGGACGGCGTCGCCGAGCCGGCTCTACGGTCCCTCCCCCGACTGCGACGACACGCTGCTGACTGTGATGGGCCGATTCCGCGTCATCCGCGGCGGTTCGTGGATGAACCTGCGCTTCCAGACCCGCACGAGCGAGCGGCTGCACGGTGACCCGGCAGGCTGGGCCTGCTTCGCCACCGGCTTCCGCTGCGTTCACGACCTCTGAGGACGTCCGATGCCACAACTGATCGTCCCCGGCAGCTGGCACGACGCCACGTCGGGAAAAGCCCGCCTGGAGCTGCAGGCGACGAATCTGCGCGAGCTGCTCGACAAGTTCGTGCAGTCGCACCCGAAAGCCAGCTACCGGCTGCACGGTCCAGCCGGCGGTCTGCTGGACTACCACATCTTCGTGGTCGACGGTGAGCAGGTCCCGCACATGACGCCGCACGACACCGTGGGACTCACCGCCACCAGCCGCGTCGAGATCATTCCGCCGCTGGCGGGTGGCTGAGCGATGACTCCACGTCACATCCTCGTTGTCAACGTTCAGGGCCACGGCCACGTCTTCCCGTCGCTCGCCCTGGTGAGCGAGCTCGCCCGACGGGGGCACCGTATCTCTTACATGACGGGACCAGCCTTCGCCGAGGAGGTCACCGCGGCCGGGGCCACCGTCGTGCCATACAAGTCGGAGTTCGACGACTTCCACGTGCCCGACGTCATTGGCCGCGAGGACGCCGAGACGCAGTTGCACCTCGTGTATGTACGGGAAAATGTTGCCATCCTCCGCGCGGCGCGCGAAGCGCTGCGCGACGACCCGCCCGACCTGGTGGCCTACGACGTCATGCCGTTCCTGGCCGGACGCCTGCTGGCGAAGCATTGGCACCGCCCGGCCGTCCGGCTCAGCGGCGGCTTCGCCGAGAACGAACACTATTCGCTGTTCGAGGCGCTGTGGGCCAGCAACGGCCAGCGCCACCCGGCCGACGTCGAGGTGGTGTGCAAGGTGCTGGTCGACCTGCTCGCCGAGTACGGCGTCGACACGCCACCAAAGCAATACTGGCGCGAAATCGAGGACCTCAACATCATCTACCTACCGAAGTCGTACACGGTGGCGCCGGAGACGT
This sequence comes from Micromonospora sp. NPDC003776, assembly GCF_053605645.1. Taxonomy (NCBI): domain Bacteria; kingdom Bacillati; phylum Actinomycetota; class Actinomycetes; order Micromonosporales; family Micromonosporaceae; genus Micromonospora; species Micromonospora sp. NPDC003776. Next base: position 11,355 of record NZ_JBSGJR010000107.1, on the reverse strand, counting down.
TCGACGAGCGGTTCGTGTTCGCCGGCCCGAACTTCACCGGCCGGCTGGAGAACGCGCACTGGGAGCCGCCCCACCCCGAGACGCCGGTCCTGCTCGTGTCCCTCGGGACCCTACACAACGAGCAGCCGGACTTCTTCAAGATGTGCGCGGACGCCTTCGCCGGCACCGCGTGGCATCTGGTCATGGCGATCGGTCGCTACCTCGACCCTCAGGCGTTGGGTCCGTTGCCCGCCAACGTCGAGATCCACGCTTGGGTGCCGTTCCACGCCGTACTCAAGCACGCCACGGTGTGCCTGACCCAAGGCACGACCGGCGCCACCATGGAAGCCATGGACATGGGCGTTCCGGTGGTCGTCATGCCGCACTTCGCCACCGAGGCGGCCCCGTTCGCGCAGCAGACCGTCAAGCTCGGCCTCGGCTACGAGCTGCCAGCCGACCAAATCACCCCAATTGGGCTAAGGGCGATCGTGGAGCGGCTCGCCACCGACACCGAGGTCAAGCAGCGGGTACTGCGGATGCAGCGCGACATCCGCGAGTCAGGTGGAGCGCCCCGGGCCGCTGACGAGATCGAGGCGTACATGAAGCGCAGCGGCCTCTGACACGGAAGCGACGCGACCGGGTCGATCGCCGCTGGCGCGGCTGGTCATCCGAGTGGTAGCCCGATCGCACGCGCATACCGCTGACGTGGCGCCGGGTCCTGCGCGAGCCAATTCACGAGGGCACGGAACCCCTCGGCCAGACTTCGGCGTGGCCGCCAGCCGAGCCGGCGGTGGCTGCGCCCGCAGTCCGCCACGCACAGTTTCGGGTCCCACGATCGCGGCGCCATCGTCGACCAGCGTGGCTGCTCGCCGATCCCGAGTTCGCCACGCGCCAGGTCGACGAGTTCCGCCAGGGACGTTGCGGTCCCACTGCCGATATTGAGGATGCTGCCGTGCTCAAGGTGTGACGCGCGCGCCGCCCGGACGAACGCCTCGCAGACGTCGTCGACGAACACGAAATCCCGGACGGTCCGCGGGTCGGTCAATGGGGGCAGCCGCCGCCTCAGGCCGAACATCGCGAGGGCCGGCATCAGCCGGGAAGGATCCTCCCAGGTGCCGTACGCCGTACTGAGGCGCAACGTGACGACGTGGACCCCGTGACTCAACGAAACGTTCCGCGCGTACCGGGTCGCCATGGCCTTGCTGACAGCGTAGGCACCGTGCGGCTCGACCGGCTCCGACTCGTCCGGGGGGTGGTCCTTGAAGCCGTACTCGGCCGTCGAGCTCGCCTGTATGAAGGCCTCGAACGCACCCCTGCCGGCCATGTCGATGAGTCTGGCCGTCGCCTCCGCATTCGTCGCCAGGATCGCATCGGCGTCGGTCTGCCACGAGTAGGCGCCGTGGGCGGCGAGGTGAAACAGCCAATCGGCCCGAACGGCGCCGACGGTGGCGTGGACCGCCTCGGCGTCGCGCAGATCGAGCCGATGAACTGTCACATCGCGGCGAATCTCCTCCAGCCGCCAGGTGTCGGCGGCGGGCCGCACGACGGCATGCACCGTGTGACCGTCCCGCAGCAGGCGCCGGCAGAGGTTCGCCCCGATGAATCCGCCGGCGCCGGTGACGAGTACGCGCCGTGCCGACGTTCGCCCCCCTTCCGGGGTGGAGTTGGGCACAGGGTGAGGTGACCGCACATCAGCACGCTCGCTCACGGCCGTGCGGAAGCCACCAGGGACCTGGCCGTGTCCGCGATCGCGGCCGCCGAGAGACCGAAGTGCTCCTGCAGGAATGCCTGTGACCCGGTTATCCCGCGAGGCAGATCCTCAATGCCGCAGCGGCGCAGGCGGGTCGGCAGGCCCCGTTCGGCGATCACCTCGGCGACCAGCGTGCCCACTCCGCCGTCCACGAAGTGCGGCTCGACGGTGACGGCGAGCGGCACGCCCGACAGCAGGTCGGCCAGATCGTCGCCGGGCGACGGATTGAAGCTCTCGACCACCGCCACCGCCGCCTGGACGCCCTCCACGCTGAGTTGCTCGGCCGCGGCCAGTGCGTCGATGACGGCCGAGCCAAGTGCGATCAGCGCGATGTCGCTGCCCGAGCGCAATCTTGCCAGCCGGCCGAGCGCGAACTCCCCAGTGAGGCCGGCGACCGGGTCGCCGCCCTTGGAGAGGCGGTAGTAGATCGGCTGCTGTAGCGCGTACGTGTGCTGGAACGCACCGCGCGCGTGCGCGTCGTCGGCGGGGACCACGACGGTCATGCCCCGCTGCATGCGAAGAATCCCGACGTCCTCGAGCCCGTAGTGGGTCGCACCGTTGTTGCCGTACTCGAACCCGCCCCCCACTCCGACGATGCGCACCGGCAAGCGGTGCAGGACCGGGCCGTTGCGGATGAACTCGTACGGTCGCATCGAGGCGAACGTCGCGATCGAGTACACGAAGGGAATCATGCCGGCCTCGGCGAGACCGGTTGCCACGCCCACCATGTTCTGCTCCGCGACGCCCACGTTGTAGAAGCGGTCGGGAAACCGGCCGCCGAACGGCTCGAGGAAGTTGAAGCCCAGGTCGCCGGTGAGCAGGACGACGCGCGAGTCCCGCTCCGCCAGTTCAGCGAGCGTTTCGACAAACGCGGCCCTCATCGCGCCTCCACCCCGGCGGTGGCCCTGGACGCCGCAGCGGTGACCTCGGCAACCGCAGCCGAATACTGCTCGTCCGAGAGCGGCCAGTAGCGCCAGGACGTGCGGTCCTCCATGAATGAGACGCCGCTTCCTGAGGTCGTGCGCGCGATGAGTACGTGCGGGCGCGACGAGGTGCCGTCGATCGAATCGAGCGTGGCGGACATTGCGTCCACGTCGTGGCCGTCGACCTCGTGGACCGTCCATCCAAAGGCCTGCCACCGCGGTGCGAGGGGCTCGAGGTCCAGCACGCGCCGGGTCGGGCCCATGGCCTGCTGTCCGTTGGCGTCGACGATGGCCACGAGCGAGCCGAGACGCTGGTGGGCCGCGAACATGGCCGCCTCCCAGACCGCCCCCTCGTTCAGCTCTGCGTCGCTGACCAGGACGAACGTGCGCCGGCAGGATTTCTGCAGACGTGCGGCGAGCGCGCAGCCGGCCCCGTAGGACAGGCCCTGCCCGAGGGAGCCGGTGGAAAAGTCGATCGCCTCGACCACGTGTTCGGGGTGGGCTCCGAGCGGGGTTCCGTCTCCGCAGTAGCTCTCCAGCATCGATCGATCGATCCGCCCCGTTTCGTACAGCGCCGCGTAGAGAGCGAGCACGGCGTGCCCCTTGGACAGGATGAACCGCTCGCGGTCCCGGCCTGCGCCCCGCAGCGCCCCGCTGAACAGGGCCGTCATGATGTCCGCGATCGAGAGGGCGGAGCCGATGTGGCCGAACCGGGCGCGGTGCGACTGCTCGAGGATGGTGAGCCGGATCGCGTGCCGCATGGGGATCCGGGCCACGTGTCGCGTGGCGGTCACCGTGGGCTCGCGCTGTCGAGCCAGGCGAGAACGGCATCAGCGGCCCGGGCGGCGCCCCCGGCGTTGCGGATCTGGCGTCGCATGTCCTGGACCCGGGCGAGAGTGCCGGCGTCCCGGGTCATCTCCTCAACAGTGTCGTGCAGCGTCTTCGCGTCGAACTGGTCGGCGGCGATGCGACGGCCCAGCCCCAGTTCCTCGATCCGCCGTGCCATCGCCACGACCTCGAACGCGAAGTGCGGAACAGTCACCATCGGCACGCCCCAGTGCAGCGACTGCATCACGGTGCCCATTCCTCCATGCGTGACGCACGCCTGCGCGTGTTTGAGGACGGCGATGTGGGGCAGCCAGCTGTGTGCCTCGATGTTGGCCGGCAAGGGTTGCAGCTCGCGGGGGTCGACCCGGCTGCCCAAGGTCATGACGACGTGCCATCGGGTATCCGCAAAGGCGCGGACGCAGGTCCGGAACCACTCCGGGTGGTCATTGAAGCTGGTGCCCAACGAGATGAGCAGCACCGGCCGGTCGCCGGGAGGCGTCCACCCGTCGGCGGGCTGCTCGTCCAGCGATGGCCCGACGAAGAGAAAGCGGTCGTCGAACGTGTCGCCGGCGTACTGGAAGGCCCGCGGGATGAAGACCAGGTTGCGATCGTCAATGCTGTACCAGAACTCCTCGAGGTCCGGCTGCAGGCCGCGGGACCGCAGGACGTCGGACAGCGCCGTGCGGAAGCGCTCGAAGGTGAGCGGTCCGGGAATGCCGGACGCGTCGACCATCTCCTGGTAGTACGAGAACTTGTCGTTGGTGGCGAAGCCGACGCTGAGCCGTACGGTCGGCTTGTTCCAGCGGTGGGCCATCAGCCGCCCGGCTATGAACGGCGAGTCCTCGTAGATCACCACGTCCGGCGGGGCCCCGTCGAACGCCGCCTCGGCCGCCTCGAGGATCTGCAGGTTTTCCCGCAGGTACAGCATGTGCGGCAGCGTGGGGTCGTTGGCAGCGAACACCTCGGCCGGGTCCAGGCTCGCGATGGCCGACTCGTATGTCAGCACGGAGGCTCCGAAAGACGCCGTGGCGCCGGCGAACTCGTCGGTCGTGAGGTGTACGACCTGGTGCCCCCGGCGGGTCAGTTCACGGACGAGCGAGAGGATCGGATAAACGTTACCGGCGTGCGGTCCAGTGAGGAGGAGTGCCGTCGTCATACTTGCAAATCATATACCAACTTCAGTGAAGTCGTCACCGGTCGGCCGTTGGCAGATGAGGTGCCAGAACCGGGCGACGTCTCGGAAGGGCGGGCGGGAGCACAGGGCCAGTTCGAGCTCTGTCGTGCGGTGAAGCCATTCCGGATCGCGTTTCAGGTCCTCGTCACAGACGAGGTCGATGACGGTCCGCAGCCCGAAGCGAGCGGTGACGACGGCTCCTCCATCCCCGACGGCAGCCTCGATGTCCGCGCTTTCCAAGCGGCGCATCGGCACACCGACCGTCACAGAGCGGGAGGTGGGAGCTTCCAGCATGTCCAGTCCCCGCCCGGGGTCGCGATCGCGGATTGCGGCCGCGAGAACGTCCATCGCGGGGTTGGGCGCGATGAGTGACAGAACTCCGCCGGGCCGCGTGGCGTTGACGAGCCGACCGACCAGTTCTGCCGGGTCGTCGCGGTAGTGGAGGACGTTGTGGCACAGCACGAGATCCCATCCGTCGGCGTTGTCGGGGACGGGTATGGCATGTGGATCGTCGAGGTTTCGTCGCTCGGTCCGTAGCCGGGCGCGATCCAGGCCATCGCGCTCGGCTGCCGCGACCGCCTCGGACAGCAGCACCGGGGAGGAGTCGAGGATCGTCACCCGATGGCCGGCCTTGAGCAATGGCAGCGAATCGACGCCGTTCGCGCCGCCCACGTCGAGCACGTCGAGGGCTTCCCGCGTCTGCGGCAGCGCGTCAAGGATGTGCCGCACCAGGGTGTAGTAGACGCGTGCCCACGGAGTTCGCTGCCAGGCGAGCCAGTCCCCGGCCGCGCGGTCGAACGCCACACCCGTGTCCTGCCGGACGAGGGAATCGCTCATCATGACGCCCCATAACAATGGTTGTCAGGTGGTAGCTCGGCGCGAACCGAACCACCACCTGGCGGACCGCGCGGACCGGGTCAGCCGCCGCTACTTCTTCTGCTTCCTCTTCTGCTTGAGCAGCTTGATGTAGGCCGTCTCGAGAACCTGCGACCAGGCCATCCCAGCGTCGCGGCTCAGATTGGCGTCCTCTTCGTTGGGCTGGTACCACTCCAGAGACGACTTGTCTGGGAGCTCGCCGGCGAGATACTTACCCAGGTACTTCAGGGGGGGCTCCCAGCCGGCGCCGATGCCCCACTCGCCGGTCTTCGGGTCGCTCGACACGAACACGTCCCGCACCGAGGCGTGCTCGAGCTCAAGCTGGGTGCCGCCCTTGACCTCGGTCAGCCGGATCTCCACCTCGTCGGGGACGTCGCCCTGCGCCGACCAGGACAAGCGGAGCAGGTGCGGCTTCTCGCACTTGAGGATCTCGCCGTTCGCGTTCATCTCTATCGAGAAATGACCGCCCTCGTGCAGGTCGCCGCTTACCGGGAGGAAGAACCGATTGATGCGCTCCGGCTCGGTGATGGCGGACCAGACGTCGTCGATCGGAGCCGAGTAGACGCGACGCATGATCGCGGAGTGCGCGTCACCTGCACCGATCTTGCGCTGTCCGAGCTCGCGTTCGGTTTCATCGACAGGGTGCTTGGCCTTACTGCGGCTCATGTCTCTCCATCCGAATCGTGTCGGCGCGCCGTCGCGCCGAGCGAGGGGGCGAACGACATCAAGGTCGGCCGATGTGCCAATCTTGATCATCGCTCGCCAATTACTTCACCAGCGTATAGCGAACTCGCCGGGGCGGCAGCCGTGACACACTCAGGAACGGCGATGTACGACGGCCACCCCGGCTACCTGTCTCTCCTAGCTTCCGCACATGGGCTCGCGTACGCCTCGAGCTCAGCGCTGCTTACGGCTGTACAGAAGCGCGGTCGGCACGCCGAAGACCACGATGAGCACGGCGCAGTACAGCAGCGCCGATCCCACCTGCCCGGAGGTCGCCGTGCCCTGCAGGAGCCCACGGACGACGGTGTTCGCGTGCGACACCGGGTTGGCTTTCACCACCGCGGCCAGCCAGCCCGGCATGGTCTGTGCGGGAGCGAGCGCGTTGCTGCCGAAGAGCAGGAGGAACTGCAGTGGATACAGAAGCCCCTGCAACGCCTCCGGCTGCCGGATGAGGACGGCGAACAGCATCCACACCCAGGCGACGCTGAACGCGAACAGCTGAAGGAACAGCAGCGCGAGCACGACACCCGACAGCCCGCCGTGCGGACGGAACCCGAGCAGCATCCCGACCAGCAGTACGACGACCGACGTGAGCAAGTACCGGAAGACGTCTGCGGCCAAGGCGCCGACGATGACCGACGGCCGCCAGATCGCAGACGACCGGACCCGGTCGAACATGCCGGTCGCAATGTCCCGGTTCAGCGACAGCGCGCTGTTCCAGCTCGACGACACGAGCACGATGACAATCACGCCGGGCAGGAAGAACTGCAAGTACTGGCGTGGCGACCCGGCGATGGCGCCGCCGAGCAGGTAGGTGAAGACCAGGGTCAGCACGATCGGGAAGATCACGGCGGTACCGAGCTGGTCCGGAACGTTCTTCAGCTTGAGCAGTCCCCGCCACGCAAAGGTGCGGCAGGCGTACAGTGCGCCCGCCTTGTCCGCACGGGCGTCCGGAGTGTCGAACAGCCCGTCAACCGTGGCCGGAGCGGTCATGGATGGGGTGGTCATGCGCTTACCTCTTCACGGTCGTCGGCCTGCACCCGGCGGCCGGTGAGCGCCAGGAACACCTCGTCCAGGGGCGGCTGGTCCAGCGAGAAGTCGCTGACCTCGACGCCGGCGCGGGCCAGTTCGTCGAGTGCCTGCAGGGCGCGCTGCGGATCCGCGGCCGGCACCGACAGCCGCTGCCCGGACGGATCGCGCGTCACTGTCGTGTTCAGTGCCTGGCTGAGCACGCGCTCAGCCTCGGCCCGCTGGCCGTGGTCGCGCAGGCCCACATACAAGGTGCCCGAGGAGAGCCGGGACTTCAGCTCCGCCGGCGTGCCCTCGGCCACCGTGCGGCCGTGGTCGATCAGGGCGACCCGGTCGGAAAGCTGGTCCGCCTCCTCCAGGTACTGCGTGGTCAACAGGACTGTGCTGCCCTGAGCGACCAGCGCCCGGATGATTTTCCAGACGTCGGCGCGGCTGTGCGGGTCGAGACCGGTGGTCGGCTCGTCCAGGAAGAGCAGTTCGGGGGTGACCACCAGACTCGCCGCGATGTCGACGCGTCGGCGCTGGCCGCCCGAGTACGTCTTCAGCAGCCGGTTGCTGGCGTCGGTCAAATCGAAGGCCTCGATCAGGTGACCGGCGCGCCGGGCCGCGGCGGCGGGCCGCAGTCCCTTGAGCCGGGCGGCCAGGATGAGGTTCTGCAGGCCGGACAGGTCCTCATCGAGCGAGATGGTCTGTCCGGTCAGGGCGATCCGCCGGCGCACCGCGTCGGGCTCGCGCACGACGTCGTGACCGAGGACCCGGACCGAGCCGGAGTCCGGACGCAGAAGGGCTGTCATGATCTTGATGGCGGTCGTCTTGCCGGCCCCGTTCGGGCCGAGCACGCTGAACGTCGTGCCGGCCGGCACTGACAGGTTCAGGCCGTCCAGGGCATGGACCTCACCGTACGTCTTCGCCAGATCCGTGGCACTGATGGCCAATTCGGGGTCGGCAGTCATATTCACTCCCATCCGGTTCACACGGTGCCGACAGCGTCTTCACCGGGCTTCAAGATATGCGGACGGCTTATATTAGTCCAGGCTTGCTCAATTTGGAGCTTGCTCTGGCAGTCTCGGAGCCTTGACGTTCGGGCAAATGCTACCTGAAAATCAAGCGGCGTACGCGGCTCGATAGGAGTGTCATGGGCGACCGCACTGCGGACCGTACGGCCGTCACGTACGGCCGCGACCTCCCACACCGGCTGGCCGTGTCCGCGCGGCACCTGCCACAACCGCCCGAGATGGTGGAACGGTGGCTGACCGAGCGCCGCGAACGTAACCCGTCCCGAGTGACCCGCGTGCCCTTCGCCCAGCTCGCCGGGTGGCGTTTCGCCCCCGACAGCGGCGACCTGGTGCACGACAGTGGCCGGTTCTTCAGCATTGAGGGCATGCAGGTCAACACCGACTTCGGCCCGTACAGGGAGTGGTGGCAGCCGATCATTCATCAGCCTGAACGGGCCATCCTGGGCATCCTCGTCCGCGAGATCGACGGCGTGTTGCACTTCCTCCTGCAGGCCAAGATGGAGCCGGGGAACGCCAACGGAATGCAGCTGTCCCCCACCGTGCAGTCGACGCCGAGCAACTACCTGCGGACGCACAAGGGCAGCACCTCCCGGTACGTCGAGTACTTCATCGGACCAGACCGCGGCCGGGTCCTCGTCGACGTGCTCCAGTCGGAGCAGGGCTCATGGTTCCGCGGCAAGCGCAACCGGAACATCGTCATCGAGGTGGCCGGGGAGATGGAGCCGCACGAGGACTTCATCTGGCTCACCCTCGGCCAGATCCTCGCCCTGCTGCACCGGCCCAACGTCGTGAACATGGACGCCCGCACCGTGCTGTCCTGCCTCCCGATGACTGGCGACCTGCCAGGCGACGCCGGTGAGTTCGGGCGTGCGCTGACCCGTTCAGTGCTGTGCGTGGATGAAGGTGCCTGGCAGCCGCTCATCCAGGCCCGCAGCTGGCTGACGGAACGTAAGTCCTGCTACACCGTGCGCACACGATCGGTGCCGCTGGCCGAGGTGATCGGCTGGCGGCGCGAGCTCGACGAGATCCGCCATCACGCCGGCCGCTACTTCCGCATCATCGGCGTGTCCGTCGACGCCAGCAACCGAGAGGTCACCCGGTGGCATCAGCCCCTGCTGGCACCGTGCGGAACGGGCCTGGTCGCGTTTGTGCTGCGCCACGTAGACGGTGTGCCACACGTACTCGTTCACGCCGACCTTCGCCCCGGCTACCGCGACACGGTGGAACTCGGCCCCACGGTGCAGTGCACACCGGACAACTTTGCCGGCTTACCCGAGCGGCTGCGGCCGCCTTACCTCGATCTGGTCCTGTCCGGTGCAGGCCGGATCCTTTACGACGTCATCCAGTCCGAGGAAGGCGGCCGCTTCCACCACGCGCTGACCCGGCACATGGTGCTCGAGGTCGGCGACGACTTCCCGCTGGACGCTCCGCCCGACTACACCTGGCTCAGCGTGGGCCAACTGGCCGCCTTCCTGCCGGCGAGCTACCAGGTCAACATCGAGGCCCGCAGCCTGATGTTGTGCCTTCAGTCGCTGCGATGAGCTTGCCGCTCGAGAGCAATCTGCAAGACGTGTACTGCATCTTCGCGGCCTAGCCTGAGCGGTACGCCGCCGGACGGGAGGAACTCATGGCACACATCGGTCTCGGCCTGGACGAGGGCGAAAATCCGGGCATCATTGGCCTGATGCGATACCGCCCGGAGACCGCCAAGCCGCTCAACGACCTGGCCGAGGCGTTGCTGCGCAGTCAGCCGCATCCCCTGACTCCCGGCGAGCGAGAGCTCATCGCCGCGTACGTGTCCGGCTTGAACGAATGCACGTTCTGCTGTTCGTCGCACTCGGCCTTCGCGGCCGTTCAGCTGTCCGGCGGCGTCGAGCTGGTGCAGCGGGTACACGAGGCACCGGACGAGGCGCCCGTCACCCCCAAGCTACGTTCGCTGCTGCGCATCGCGGCCGCTGTTCAGGCCGGCGGCCAGACGGTCACGGGCGAGATGGTGGACGAGGCTCGCGCGCAAGGCGCGACTGACCTCGAAATCCACGACACGGTGCTCATCGCGGCCGCCTTCTGCATGTTCAACCGGTACGTCGACGGCCTCGGCACCCAGCCGGGCGATTCGGCCCACTACGCCGAGGCCGCCCGGCGGATTGTCGCCTCCGGCTATGGCGTGTGAACCGACCATGTTGACATGCAAGTCATTGCTTGCATAAATTTTATCGATGGGCGACGTCTTCAAGGCCTTGGCCGATCCGACTCGCCGAACGATCCTCGACGAGCTGACCGACCACAACGGGCAGACGCTCACCGAGATTTGCGCACGCCTGGCGACCAAGCACGGGCTCGGCTCGTCCCGGCAGGCGATCTCGCAGCACCTGGACATTCTCGAGGCAGCCGGTCTGGTCGAGACCAGCCGCAAAGGCCGGTACAAGCTGCACTACATCAACACCACGCCGCTGGAACCGATCGTCGGCCGCTGGCTGGACTGACGAGTAAGTCCTAACCCTGATCAGTGGTCGTAGGCGGTCAAGGATCGGGTGACGGGTTGGCCTGTGCTGCGGTTGTGCCAGATGGCGGCGGTCAGGGCCAGGATGCGCTGGGCGATGCGGGCGCCGACGCCTTCGATGCTGCGGCCGCCATGTAGTTCCAGGTCGAGTTGGCCTTTCAGGGTGTCGTTGACCGACTCGATGAGCTGCCGGATCGGTTTGAGTAGGTGTTCGTCGGGGCGTGGGGTGCGGTTGCGGTATGACGGTCGTAGCAGCCGCACTCCGCGTTCGGCCAGCCAGCGGTCCAACTCGGCGGAGACGTAGCCCTTGTCCGCGATGATCAGCAGGCCGGGGCGGGCGCCCAGCAGGCCCGGGTCGTGTTCGAGCACGGCGGTCAGGACCTGCCGTTCGTCGAGCGCCGGGTTGGCCAGGGCCCAGGTGACCGGCAGCCCGGCCGGGGTGCAGATCATGTGCAGCCGTAATCCCCAGAACCAGCGTGAGTGGGAGGCGCAGTAGCTGTAGCCGGCCCAGCCGGCCAACTGCGAGCGCTTGACCGTGGGGCGGGAACGGGCGCACT
>NZ_JBSGJR010000106.1:0-14671 GCF_053605645.1 Micromonospora sp. NPDC003776 | reverse complement strand
GCCGCCGGTCCCCGGCGGCGGCGGCGCAGGGGTCAGCCCTTGACGCTGCCGGCGAGCAGGCCCCGCACGAAAAAGCGCTGAAGGGACAGGAACACGATCAGCGGTACGACGATCGACACGAACGCGCCGGAGGTCAGCCGCTGCCACTCGTTGCCCCGGGTGCCGGCCATCTCGGCGAGCCGGACCGTCAGCGGAGCGGTCTCGTTGCCGCCACCCGCGAAGATGAGCGCGACCAGCAGGTCGTTCCAGACCCAGAGGAACTGGAAGATGCCGAACGCGGCCAGCGCGGGCGTGATCAGCGGCAGCACGATGGTGCGGAAGATCTTCGGGTGGGTGGCCCCGTCGACCCGGGCCGCCTCCATCAGGTCCGACGGCAGCTGCGCGATGAAGTTGTGCAGCAGGAACACGGCGAACGGCAGGGCGAAGCAGGTGTGCGCGAACCACACCTGGGCGAACTTCTGCTCGTCCACCAGGTCCCAGGCCGGGAGCACCTGGACGCCGGCGACGGTGACGCCGGTGGAGAAGAACTTCAGCAGCGGCACCAGGGCCATCTGCAGCGGGACGATCTGCAGCGCGAAGATCGCGATGTAGAGCCAGTCCCGCCCCTTGAAGTTGATCCAGGCCAGCGCGTACGCGGCCAGCGCCGCGAAGGCCGTGGGGAAGAGCACCGAGGGGATGGTGATCGCCAGCGAGTTGATGAAGTAGCTGGCGAGCTGGCCGGAGGACGAGGAGCTGCTGAAGAGCACCTCCCGGTAGTTCTCCAGGGTGAACTGCGGATTGGTGAAGAACGTCCACCAGCCGGTGCTCTTGATCTGATCCTCGGGCCGGAACGAGGAGATGAACAGGCCGAAGGTCGGGACCGTCCAGAGCAGCGCGATGACGATCGACACCAGGGTGGCCGTCCGGCTGTTCAGGCGCTTGCGGACCCGGCCGACCCGGGTGGTCTTCGTGGTGGCCTGGACGCCGGCTCCGACGGTGGGCGTGGCGGTGGTCATCTCAGCCCTCCCGCTGCTGACGCAGATTACGGATCTGGAAGATCACGAGCGGAACGACCAGGACGAAGAGGAAGACCGCCAGGGCCGAGCCCTGCCCGGGCTCGCCGTACCGGAACGCCTGGTTGTACATCTCGTTCGCGATCACGCTGGTGTCGTAGTTGCCGTTGGTGGCGGTCCGGACGATGTCGAAGACCTTGAGCGTGGCGATCGACAGCGTCACCACCACCACGATCAGCGCCGGCCGGATGCTCGGCATGGTGATCTGCCAGAACATCTGCCACGGGCTGACGCCGTCGAGGCGGGCCGCCTCGACGATGTCCGCCGGGATGGCCTTGATGGCGGCCGAGAGCACCACCATGGCGAAGCCGGCCTGGATCCAGATCATGATCACGATCAGCAGGAGGGTGTTGAGCGGAGAGTCGAGCAGCCACTGCTTGGGCTCCCCGCCGAGGCTGACCACGATCTGGTTGAGCAGTCCGATCTGTTCCTCACCGTCACCGCGGTAGGCGTAGACGAACTTCCAGATGATGGTGGCGCCGACGAACGAGATCGCCATCGGCAGGAAGATCAGCGACTTGGCCAGCGACTCGAGCCGGGCCCGGTCCACCAGCACCGCGTAGATCAGGCCGAACGCGGTGGCGACCAGCGGCACCAGGAGCACCCAGACCAGGGTGTTGATCAGCACCCGGACGATCGAGGGCTCGGAGAACATCCAGCCGTAGTTGCGCAGTCCGACCCAGTTGGCGCTGTCCTTGTCCATGAACGAGAGCAGCGTGGTGCGGATCGCCGGCACCACCAGCCCGACGAGGAGGAACAGCAGCGTGGGCAGCAGGAAGAAGAGCGCGAAGATGCCCTCGCGCGGCTTGCGCCGCCGAGGCAGCGGGGCGCCGCTGGCCGAGGCGGCGACCAGCTGCGCCTCCCGCCGGCGGGCGAACCAGGCCGGTACCACGTCGAGGAGCAGGAGCAGGCCGCCCACCACCGCGACGAAAGCGATCAGCCCGTACATCAGCATGAGGAACTTCGGCTGTTCCTCCGCGAAGTCGAACTCCATCGACCCTCCCAGGGGTTGGATCGAGCGGTGGTCCGGCCCGCGGGCGCGGACCGGACCACCGGCTCAGATCACTTCGGCCAGCTGCTCTCGATGCCGTTCAGGACCGTGGTGGTGTCCTTGCCGTTGATCCAGTCGACCATGCCCTTCCAGAAGGTGCCCGCGCCGACCGCGGCCGGCATCAGGTCCGAGCCGTCGAAGCGGAAGACGGTCTTCGGGTCCTGGAGGATCTGGACGGAGAGCTTGTCCACCGGGTTCGGGACGTTGTTCAGGTCGAGCTTCTTGTTCGCCGACACCCAGTCGCCGATCTTGGCGCGGCTGTTGGCGTACTCGCCGGAGGCCAGGTAGGTCTGCACCGCCTGGACCTCGGGACGGTCGGCGAAGGCCGTGACGAACTCGCCGCCGCCGAGCACCGGCTTGCCCTTGGCCGGGTCGACGGCCGGGAAGTAGAACGCGAAGACGTCGCCGTCCTCGGCCACCTTGGTGCCCTGGGGCCACTGGTTGGCGTAGAAGGACGCCTGCCGGTGCAGGGCGCACTTGTTCTTGAGGATCGGCGTGCCGGCCTCCTGGAAGGAGGTGGTGGCGATGCTCTTCACGCCGCCGAAGCCGCCGTTGACGTACTTGTCGTTCTTGAGGATCGTGCCGGCCTTGTCGACCGCCTCGGCGACCTTCGGGTCGTTGAACGGGATGCCGTGGGTGGTCCACTGGTCGTAGACCTCGGGCGTCTGCGTACGCAGCATGAGGTCCTCGATCCAGTCGGTGGCCGGCCAGCCGGTCGCGTCACCGGACTCGATGCCGGCGCACCACGGCTTCACGCCGCTCGCCGCGATCTGGTCGCTGAGCTTGATCAGCTCGTCCCAGGTCTGCGGGACCTGCCAGCCCTTCTCCTTGAAGGTCTTCGGCGAGTACCAGACGAAGGACTTCACGTTGGAGCCCAGCGGCGCGCCGTAGAACTTGCCGTCGACGGTGCTGTACTTCAGCCAGTCGGGGGAGTAGTTCTGCTCCGCCATGGCCTTGGTGTCGGCGCCGGCCGGCTTGAGCTTGCCCGCGTCGGCGAACCGCTTGAGCAGACCCGGCTGGGGGATGAAGGCCAGGTCGGGGGCGTTGCCGCCGTCGACGCGGACACCCAGCTGGGCCTCGAACTCGCCGGAGCCCTCGTGGTCGATCTTGATGCCGGTGCAGTCCTCGAACTGCTTCCAGGACTGCGCCAGGCGGTCGGCCTCGATGTCCCGGATGGACGAGTAGATCGTGACCTTCTTGCCGTCGTGGCCCTGGTACTTCTCGTATGCGGCGCACTCGGGGGAGCTCGCCTTGCCGCTCTTCTTGTCGTTGCCGGTGCCGCAGGCGGTGACGCCGAGCGCCAGCCCCAGAACGCCGGCGATCGCGAGAGCCTGGCGCGATCTGGCAAACGCCATGCCGATCTCCTTCCTAGCCGGCGCGTGGGGGAAATCGAACCCGCGCCGGTCCGATGGTCGTCTCCACATGTAAGCGCTTGCATGTCGTCGGGTCCAGCCCCTACCGGACACGGCCAGGTAACAATCCCGAAACCCGCTCACCGGCCGTGGGCGCGCTCCCACGCTCTGCTCTTTCCACCTGCGGGAACGCCCCTTCCCATCGATGGCAATTTCTGTCACGCTGTCCGCATCACATCGAAAACTTTCAACATAGGAGGCAGTGGATGCGTAAGCGGTGGCTCAGCCTCGCGGCCGTGGGCGCGGTCCTCGCGGCGATCCTGGTGCCGGCGAGCCCGGCCATGGCGGCGCCGACCTTCAAGGTCCCGTTCCTCTGCAACCAGTCCTGGTCCGGCCAGACCCGGTCCGACCACAGCCCGCCGTACGCCATCGACTTCAACCGCACCGACGACCTCGGTGACCCGGTGGTGGCCAGCGCGCCCGGCACCGTGGACCGGGTGACCGACCTCGGCGGCACGAGCTACGGCAAGTACGTCCGGATCGACCACGGCAACGGCTACACCACCTACTACGCCCACCTGAGCGCCTTCAACGTCTCGGTCGGGCAGACCGTCGGCTACGGCAAGGTGATCGGATACGTGGGCAGCACCGGCGGCTCCACCGGCCCGCACCTGCACTACGAGCAGCGGCTGAGCGGCAACGACATCCAGGTCCGGTTCAACGGGGCGCTCGCCCTCTACTGGGGCACCAAGACCTACACCAGCGACAACGGCTGCTCCGGCACCAACTACGGCTCGGGCACCGTCAACACCACCTCCGGGGTGAGCCTGACCATCCGCTCCGGCCCGGGCACCAGCTACGACGCGGTCGGCTCGATCGCCGACGGCGCCACGGTGACCATCTACTGCCAGACCAGCGGCAGCTCGGTCTCCGGCACGTACGGCACCAGCTCGATCTGGGACCGGATCGGCACCGGCAAGTACATCTCCGACGCGTACGTCTACACCGGCTACGACGGCTACATCCCCGGCGTGGCGCGCTGCTGACCCACCGGGCGCGCGGGGTCCCCGGGTAGGGGCCCCGCGCGGCTCACCGGTTCAGCCGCCAGATCGCGAAATTGAGGGCGCCGGCGAAGGTGACCCAGGCCCAGTAGGGGAGCAACAGCCCGGCGGCCGGCCCGGAGACCCGCCGGAACCGGTCCACGGTCACCCCGATGGCCAGCCACATCAGCACCAGCTCGGCGAAGGCCAGCCCGTACCGCCCGGCGGCGAAGAAGAGCGGGGTCCAGAGCGCGTTGAGGGCGAGCTGGACGCTCCAGGCCCAGAGCGCCGGGCCCCACCCGACCCGCCGCCAGACCAGCCAGCCGGCGAGCGCGATCAGGGCGTAGAGCACGGTCCAGACCGGGCCGAAGAGCCAGGCCGGGGGTGACCAGGCGGGGCGTTCGAGGTCGCCGTACCGCTGCCCGGCGTCGCGGGCAGCGAGCCCGCCCACGGCCGCCGCGGCGGTCACCGCCGCACCGAAGCCGAGCAGCGCCCACCCCTTCCCGGCCCGGCCCAGCCGGCGGACGCTTCCGGAGATCGTCATGTCACCGGATGCCCGACGCAGGCCCGGACAAACGGGCCGCCCACGTGAAACGCCGGGGTCGCCCGATCCGGCGGTTCCTGTCTGGGAGGACGGAACGTCGGACCCGACGACCCCGGCGGGTCAGGGGGTAAGGGAATGAGGCGGATCAGGTGAAGATGCTGACGCCGCCCGGACCGACCAGCAGGCCGATGATGATGAGGACGATGCCCCACAGGATCTGCCGGCGGAACAGCGCGAGGATGCCGGCGACCACCAGTACGACTGCGAGAATCCAAAGAAGCAAGCTCAACATGCGGTCATCAATACCCTTGGCTCCCGTTCTCAAACCTCATGATCGGTCGAGGTGGTCGCCGAGGTGAAAGATGCTGTACGCCTGCTTGATGACCGGATGGGCGACGTTGCGTACCCGGACACCACCGGGAGTGGTGCCGCGCTCGCTGCCATGGTGGGCGTGCCCGTGCAGGGCCAGTGCGGTGGGCGCCGAGTCGATCGCCTGCCCGAGCTGGTAGCAGCCGAGGAACGGGTAGATCTCCAGCGGTTCACCGGCGAGGGTGTCCGGCACGGGGGAGTAGTGGGTCAGCGCGACCAGCAGGTCGCAGTCGAGGCCGCGCAGCGCCGTACCCAGCGCCTCCGAGCTCTCCTTGGTGGTCTGCACGAACGCCTTCATCTCGGGTTCGCCGAAGTCGCTGGCGCAGCGGCCGGCGAAGCCGCCGCCGAAGCCCTTCACGCCGGCCACGCCGAGCCGGCCGGCGGCGAACTCCAGCACGATGCCGTTCCCCTCCAGGACGGTGATCCCCACGTCCTCCAGCACCTTGACCACCTGCGGGACCTGGTCGCACTGGTGGTCGTGGTTGCCCAGCACGGTGATCACCGGCACCCCGAGGTTGCCGAACTCCTGCGCGACGCACCGCGCCTCGGCCTCGGTGCCGTGCCGGGTCAGGTCCCCGGCGAGCAGCAGCACGTCCGCGCAGTCGGGCAGCTCCTCCAGCGCCGGCCGGAACCGGCCGACCACGTCCTCGTCCAGGTGCACGTCGCCGACGGCGGCGATCCGGATCACGATCGAACCCTCCTCACGGCAGCTCCTCGACCTGGGTCGGCGCCTGGGTACGGGTCACCCCGATGTCGCTGGTGACCGGGACGTCGGGGAAGCGCTCGGCCACCCGGCGCAGGATCTCCTCCCGCCGGTGCGGGCTCTCCACCTCGCCGTAGAGCACCAGGCCGCGCTCCCGCCGGACCACGGTGATGCCCTGTTCGGCGACGGACGGGTCCTCGGCCAGCATGCTCTGGATCTCCGCCTCGACGTACTCGTCGGGCGGCGCGTCGCCGGACTGTCCGGTCACGGGATCTCCCTTCCTCCGGACGCGCCGCCGGGCAGCACGTCCAGCCGGTCCAGCAGCACCAGGAACGCCTCGGCGTACGGCGAGTGCTGCGTCTCCTTCCGTACCCGTTCCCAGTCGATCTGTTCCCGCAGCGAGCGGGCCAGCGGCAGGGCGCGGGCGAAGTCGCAGTAGTGCTGGGAGAAGCTGAGGAGCTTGTGCACCATCAGCTGACTGGCCGAGAGCACCGGCATGTGGATCGCGTCGACGGGCCGGACGATGGTGTCGGCGAAGGTCTCCTCGGTCACCGGGGTCTCGATCGGCCGGTGGATCAGGTCGACCATGCGTCCCTCGTCGTAGACCTTGACCAGCCAGTCCTCGGGCGGGCGCTCGGCGGTGAAGCCGGCCTCCACCAGCGCCTCCAGCGCGCGGTCCACGTCCTGCTCGCGGACCAGGAAGTCCACGTCGTGGTCGCTGGAGTGGCCGCCGTGGGCGTACACGGCGAAGCTGCCGCCGAGCGCGAAGGGGATCTCGGACTGCTTGAGCACGGCGGCGACCTTCTTCAGGGTGTGCACCAGGGTCTCGTCCCCGCGCTCGGCCATCTGGATCTCCCGTCGTCGTGCGTGGCGGTGGGATTGAAGTTGCGTACCCGGCGAACGGTTCGGCCACACCTGTTGCCGCCGCGCTCCGGGCGGGACGGGGACAGAAGCGGACAAACCGCCATCGAGGAGCGCGGGTCGGCTAGCCTCGACGAGGTGGCCAGGTCACTGCGGGTGCGGCGCGGCAGGGCCCGACTGCGCGCCGTCGCCCTGATCGGCATCGATGGCTCGGGCAAGACCACCCAGGCACACCGGCTCGCCGAGGCGCTCACGGCCGCCGGTCGGCCCGCCACCTACCACCGCAACGCCGGCGGCCGGCGCTGGCTCGGCCGGATCGCCCACCGGCTCGGCCGCCCGGACGCCCAACGCCTGGTCGGCCGGGACGGCCTGCTCGCCGTCGAGTCGGTGCTCCGCTGGCTCGCCATCGCCCTGGCGCTGCTGACCTGTGTGGTCACCGGCCGGACCGCGGTGATGGACCGCTACGCCGCCTGCCAGTACGCCAGCATCCGGGCGCACGGCGGGCAGCGCTGGGAGCGGCTGGCCCGGGCCGGCTACCGGGTCTTCCCCGCGCCCCAGGTCACCTTCCTGCTCACCGTCGACCCGGCCGAGGCGTACCGGCGGATCGAGCGGCGCGGTACCGACCGGGAGAGCATGGACTGGCTCACCGCCGCCGCCACCGCCTACCGGACCCTGCCCGAGTACGCCGGCTTCGTGGTGGTCGACGCCAACGGCTCGCCCGAGGACGTGTCCCGGCGGATCCGCGCGCACCTGACCGAGTGGCTCCCCGGGGACCCCACCACCGGCTCCGGCGACCCCGGTCCGGTGTCGGCTCAGGCCCGCCCGTAGACCGGGATGCTCGCGCCGCTGGTCGGCGCCGACTCGTCGGAGGCCAGGAAGCGGATCACCGCGGCGATCTCGGCCGGCGGCACCCACCGCCGGTGGTCGGCCTCCGGCTGGGCGGCCCGGTTCGCCGGCGTGTCGATGACGCTCGGCAGCACCGTGTTGCACCGGACCCCGCGCTGTCGGTACTCGACCGCGACCGCGTTCGCGAAGGCGAGCACCGCCGCCTTGGCGGTGGCGTAGCCGGCCGCGCCGGGGAAGGGGGCCACCGCCGCCCGGGCCGAGACGCACACCACGGCGCCGCCGGCCGCCACCAGGTGCGGCAACGCCGCCTGGGTGACCAGGTACGTCGGGCGCAGGTTGATCCGCAGCATCCGGTCGAACTCCTCGATCGGGGTCTCGTGCACCAGCCCGCCACTGGCGTACCCGCCGACCAGGTTGACCACCGCGCGCAGCGGCGCCGCGGGCTCGGCGGTGGCCGCCTCGACGGCCCGCGCCACCCCGCCGGGATCCAGCAGGTCGGTCGTCACCCGGACCGGTCCGGGCGTCCCGGCCGTCGTCCCGCCGCCCTCCCGTTCCGGGACGACCACCCGCCAGCCGGCCTTCAGGAAGGCCGCGGTGACCGCACCGCCCAGCCCGCCCGTGCCTCCGGTCACCAGCACCGTGCGCTCCGCCATGGCCACACGCTAGCCGCCGGGCGGGCGGTTCGGTGGTCGGGGGGCGATTCGCCCTGGTCGATGCGGGTCCGGCGGGCGGGCCGGCCGTCCGGCGGACCGGCCCGACCGTCCGGCCGGTGTCCGGTGCACGACGGCCGACCCGCGGGGTGGGCCGGCCCGGCCGAGTCGACCGGACCGGAGGAGGTGGCCGGGCTGCGGGAATGGGACCCTTGCCGGGCGGGACCCGCGCGGAAGGCGGTACTTTTCCCGATACGCGGCGTCGTGGTTGACGGTCACGCCTCGTGAAAGTAAGTTTCATCCGTGGCGAAGAGTCCGAAGATTTCTGCGAGTCACGAACCTGGTGGACTGATCGTCCACATCAGTGGCCTGCTCCCGTCGCTGTCCCCCGCCGAGCAGCGGGTGGCCCGGCTGGTCGTCGCTGACCCGGCGGACGCCGCCCGGCGCACCATCACCGACCTCGCCACCGCCGCCGAGACCTCCGAAGCGACCGTCATCCGGTTCTGCCGGTCGGTCGGCATGGAGGGCTACCCCCAGCTGCGGATCCGGCTGGCCGCCGAGGCCGCGCGCCGGGTGGAGCCGCCGGACGCCCGGGTGGTCGGCGGTGACATCCCGCCGGGGGCCGACCTCGCGCAGATCATCGCGACCATCGCGTTCAACGACGCCCGGGCCGTCGAGGAGACCGCCGAGCAGCTCGATCCGGCGGTCTGCGAGCGGGTGGTCGAGGCGATCGCGGCGGCCGGCCGGATCGACGTCTACGGCGCCGGCGCCAGCGGCTTCGTCGCCTCCGACTTCCAACAGAAGCTGCACCGGATCGGCCGCACCGCCTTCTACTTCCCGGACGTGCACACCGCGTTGACCTCGGCCGCCCTGCTCGGCCGGGGCGACGTGGCGGTCGGCATCTCGCACACCGGCACCACCTCTGACGTCATCGAGGTGCTCGAGCAGGCCCGGGCCCGGGGCGCCACCACCGTGGCGCTGACCAACTTCCCCCGGTCACCGATCACCGAGGTGGCCGACCACGTGCTCACCACCGCCGCCCGGGAGACGACATACCGCTCCGGCGCGATGGCCAGCCGGCTGGCCCAGCTCACCGTCGTCGACTGTCTCTTCGTCGGGGTGGCCGCGCGCAGCCGGGCCAAGGCGAAGAAGGCGCTGGAGGTGACCGCGGAGGCGGTCCAGTCGCACCGGGTCGGCGCGGGCCGGAGGCGGGCATGACGGCGGGCCGGGTGGAGCCCGACGAGGTGGCCGGGGTGCGGCCCGTGGTGCGGGTGGGCGCGCCCACCGAGCGGCGCAACCCGCAGAGCGTCGACCTCGACCTGATGTCGACCCGCGACGTGCTCACCGTCATCAACGAGGCGGACCGGCGGGTGCCGGCCGCCGTGGCCGCCGTCCTGGACGAGATCGCGGAGACCGTCGACCTGGCGGTGGCCGCGCTGCGCGGCGGGCACCGGGTGCACTACTTCGGCGCCGGCACCTCCGGCCGGCTCGGCGTGCTGGACGCCGCCGAGCTCGCCCCGACCTTCAACTCGCCCCGGCACTGGTTCTGCGCCCACCTGGCCGGCGGGCCGGAGGCGATGTGGCGGGCCGTGGAGGATGCCGAGGACGACGAGCGCGGCGGCTCCGCGGAGGCAGTCGACTGCGTACGCCCCGGCGACCTGGTGGTCGGCCTGGCCGCCAGCGGACGCACCCCGTACGTCCTGGGGGCGCTCGACGCGTCCCGGGCCCAGGGGGCCTCGACCGTGCTGCTCTGCGCCAATCCGGAGGCCGACGCCGCCTCGTCGGTGGACGTCTTCATCGGGGTGGACACCGGACCCGAGGTGGTCACCGGGTCGACCCGGATGAAGGCGGGCACCGCGCAGAAGTTGGTGCTCAACACCTTCTCCACGGCCGTCATGGTGCGCCTCGGACGGGTCTACTCGAACCTCATGATCGACATGGTGGCCACCAACGCGAAGCTCCGCGGCCGGATGATCTCGATCCTGATGGAGGCCACCGGCTGCGCCGAGGAGGTCTGCCGGGCGGCCCTGAACGAGGCCGACGGTGACCTCAAGACCGCCCTGGTCTCGCTGGTCTCCGGCGCGGAGGTCTCCGCCGCCCGGGCCGCGCTGGCCCGCTCCGCCGACCAGGTACGCGGCGCGCTGGCCCTGCTCGCCCCCTGACCGGCCCGCGCCGTCCCCGCCCCGCCGGCGGGGTCCGCCGCCCGCGTCCGGTCCGTGTCCGGTCGCCCCGCCGCGGGTGCGACGCGTATCACCCTGCCCGGGGGGACGTCTTCCGCGCTGCGGATTGTTCCATGAGGCGTGGGGTAATCCTCACCCGTGGCTGAACCGACCGGTGCACGGGCGCGTATCAGGCAGTGACCAGGATCGCAATGAGGCGGTGACGCGGGTCGCTGTGTTCATGGATTCGGCAATGGTGCGATTCCATGGGCGGGAGCTGATTCCGCTGCTCCGACGCCCTGCCCAGCAGGGGGTACGCGGGCCACCCGAGCAGGGGTCCTGACAGCAAACATGGACCGGGCTCTCAGCTACCACTCAGGCATTCGTGACAGTTTCGACTCACGACATGGAATCCCCGACGCGTCTCATCTGTTGTGTAGGTGTCAGCACCTACGGGCACAGCGGAGGTTACGGGGAGGGCTGATGAACGTGGGGATGGCAAGGAACCGGGCAACCGGCGCGAGCGAGGGGACCGTGGCAATCGTGGACAAGAACATCGGCATGCGTACCGACGAGGTCGCCGAGGAGCGGGACCTGGTCGGCGTCTACCTGCACGAGATCTCCCGGACGCCGCTGCTGGACGCCGCCAAGGAGGTCGATCTCTCCAAGGCGATCGAGGCCGGCCTCTACGCCGAGCACCTGCTCGGCGAGGACCGCGTCCCCGCCGGCGTCGACCGGGAGGACCTGGAGCGGCTGGTCGTCGAGGGGGAGCGCGCGAAGGACCTGTTCATCCGCGCCAACCTGCGACTGGTCGTCTCGATCGCCCGCCGCTACGTGCGGTCGGGCATGCCCATGCTGGACCTGATCCAGGAGGGCAACACCGGCCTGGTCCGGGCCGTCGAGAAGTTCGACTACGAGCGCGGCTACAAGTTCTCCACCTACGCGACCTGGTGGATCCGCCAGGCCATCAGCCGGGCGATCGCCCAGCAGGAGCGCACCGTGCGCCTGCCCGTGCACCTGGTCGAGGACGTCAACCGGATGCGCAACGTGGCCCGGCAGCTCACCCGTGAGCTGGGCAGCGACCCGGAGCCGGAGCAGATCGCGGCGGCGCTCGGCGTCACGGTCGAGCGGGTCAACGAGCTGCGGCGCTGGTCGCAGGACACCGTCTCGCTGGACACCCCGGTGGGCGACGACGGCGACACCAACCTCGGTGACCTGGTCGCCGACAGCGACGCCCCGTCGCCGGAGGAGATCGTCCTCACCGGCCTGGAGCGGCAGCGGATCGAGGGCCTGCTCAACCACCTCGACGACCGGTCGGCCGGCATCATGCGGGCCCGCTACGGGCTGGAGGACGGCCGGGAGCACTCGCTGACCGAGGTCGCCTCGCGGTTCTCGCTCTCCCGGGAGCGGATCCGCCAGCTGGAGATCCAGGCCCTCGGCCGGCTCCGCGAGCTGGCCCGCGCCGAGGGGCTGCAGGCGGCCTGAGCTGGTAGTAATTGACACAACGAACGGCCGGCGTCCGATAGGGGGACGCCGGCCGTTCGCCGTGTCGAGGGGTCAGCGGACCCGGCCGTAGCCCTGGATCGACATGATGTCCATGCCCCGCTTGTTGACGTTGCGGCCAGCGCTGGGCGCGTCGATGATCTGACCGCTGCCCACGTAGATCGCCACGTGCCCCAGGCCCGAATAGAAGACCAGGTCGCCGGGTTGCAGCGAGCTGCGGCTGATCCGGGCGGTGGCGTCCCACTGCATCGCCGCGTTGTGCGGCAACGACTTTCCGGCCGCCCGCCAGGCCGCCAGGGTGAGGCCCGAGCAGTCGTAGCCGTCCGGCCCGTCGGCCCCGTAGACGTACGGCTTGCCGATCGCCCCGTACGCGTAGCGGACCGCCACGCCCGCCGAACCGGAGATGTTCGGCGCGCTGGCCGTCGACCTCGTCGGTGCCTCGGTGGCCCGGCCGTACGCCTGCCGGCGCAGCTGGTAGAGCCGGGCCAGGTCGGCCTCGATCTTCTTCTTGCCCGCGGCGAGCTGCTTGGCCTGGGCGGCCTGCCGGGCCAGGGTGGCGTCCAGCCGGGTCTTCTGGTCGATCAGCTGGCGCTGGTTCTCGGTGAAGCCGTTGATCGTCGCCTGGCGCTGCCGGCTCAACTGGTCCAGGGCGCCCAGCCGCTCCGGCAGGGTGGTCGACGCGCCGGGCTCCAGCAGCGCCTGCGCGGTCCGCAGCCCACCGGTCTTGTACGCGGTCGCGGCCAGGAGCCCCACCTCGGCGCGGCTCTGCTCGGTCTGCGCCTGCAACGGGCCGATCCTGGTCTGCAGGGTGGCCGCGGTGGCCTTGTTGGCCTTGATCTCCTCATTGAGCTTGTTGTAGGACTCGACGATTCGCTCCAGCTCAGTCGAGGACTTCTCGATCTGCTTGGTCAGCTCGGCGGGGGTGGGCGTGGCCCGGGCCACCGATGCCGGCGCGATCAGCGCGGCCGAGAGGCCGGCCACCGCCAACGCGCGCAGCAGCATCCGTAAGGACGACAAGAGCGGAAAGCTCCTCTCCGACGGCCGCCGCGGCCCGTGGTGCGCCGCGGCGACACCGGCCCGGGCCATCCGGGCTGGATGGCGGTCGACCGGACCGACCTGCACAACCTAACCCGAGACGAGAGGGGGCGGGAGTTGAAGCAGGGGCGAATGTTGGCAAAGTGCCGGAAAGTGAAACTGGGGACAGTGACGCCTCGTGACCGGATTGCCGACGGGCGGTGGCCGACCGGATCCCGGATGGGCGGTTGGTGTTGCTGGCCCGATTCGTCGTTCTGGACGGATGTCGCCATGGCCCGCAACGCAAAATGCCGATAAAGAGGAAATGAATACTCTTTCCCGGCGACTTCCCCCGTGCTGGTCCGAGCCGTCGGCAGGGGAAACCCCGGTTCCGGTTGCGCGTGCGACACACAATGAAGCGCGAGTCGGGAATCCCGCCATTCGGTATCGGCACAGGTCAGCGATGGCGCAGAGGCCCGGCGCGCGACCCCCCGGGAGGACGCCGTGCAGACCGATGGCTCCACCACCCGCCCGCCCCGGGCGGCCCCACCGACCCTCCTCTACGCCCGCCCCGGCATCGTGGTCACCGCCGAACGCTTCACGGTCGGCCGGGCCAGCTGGCCGGTGGCCGAACTCACCCAGGTCTGGACCACGCGTGGCCCGCACGACCGGCTGGCCCTACGGGCGGTCGGGGTGAGCGGCGCCCTGATCGGCGCCGTCGGAGTGCTGCTCGGGTTCACCGGCGGGCTGCAGCGGCTCACCGCGGCCGCGTACCTGACGCTCGGCGCGGTGGGCCTGCTGCCGGTGCTGCTGGTGCTGATCGGCGACCGCTGGCGACCGCCGGCGTACGAGCTGTGGGGGCGGCACAAGGGCACCGAGGTGCTGCTCTTCAGCAGCGACGACGAGCGGCAGTTCGGCCAGGTCTCCCGGGCCCTGCGGCGGGCCCGGGAGGGCGCGCGCCTGGGTGGCTGGGAGGACCCGGTGGCCTCGGCCGGGGTGTGGCGGCCGAACCGCCGGTGAGTCAGCCGGCGACCGGCTCCGGGGTCCGCGGCCGCTCGGAGTCGGCCAGCCAGTGGCTCACCCGGCGCTCCGCGTAGAACGACACGAACGGCACCGTGCCGGCGAGCATCACCAGCAGCATCCGCTTCAGCGGGAAGTTGGCCCGCCGGGACAGGTCGAAGGTGAGCGCCAGGTAGATCATGTAGAGCCAGCCGTGCGCGGTGCCGACCACGGCCACCACGGCCGGGCTGTCGAAGAAGTACTTCAGCGGCATGCCGATCAGGACCAGCACCACCAGCGCCACGCCCACGATCCAGGCGATCACGCGGTACCGGGTAAGGGCTCCGCCCACCGTCGTCCGTCCTTCCGAAGCCGGCGTCAGCCGGGATAGTCGCCGGGCCTCGCGCCCGGGTTGGCGTTCAACCATGACAGGTAGCGGTTGTAGTCGGCGAGGTCGCCGTCGTCCGCCCCGTCGACCGGAGCGGCCGGCCCGCGGCTGACCCGCACCGGTCGGCGTACCGCCGGAGC
>NZ_JBSGJR010000105.1:0-14686 GCF_053605645.1 Micromonospora sp. NPDC003776 | reverse complement strand
GCTGATCGGGCTGGGCGCGGCGGCCGGGCTGATGAGCGCCGGGCTGTCCGGCGCCGGCTCGCTGGCGTACGGGCTGGGCGTGACCATGGTCGGCTGGGTCTTCGCCGCCGTCGCGGCCGTCACCACCCAGCTGGTGGAGGCCGCCCGCACCGCGAACGGGATCGCCCTGGCGGTCTTCGGCGCCGCGTTTTTGCTGCGCGGCATCGCCGACTCCGCCTCGGTGGCGAACGACGGCACCGCGAGCGTGCGGCAACTGGCCTGGCTCTCCCCCACCGGCTGGTTCTACCAGCTCCGGGCGTACGCCGGGGAGCGCTGGTGGGTGCTCGGGCTGGCCGTGGTGACCGGGGCGGCGCTCACCAGCGTCGCGGTGGCGCTGAGCCGGCGCCGGGACATCGGCGAGGGTCTGCTGTCGGCCCGGCTCGGCCCGCCGGACGCGCGGCCCGGGCTGGCCACCCCGCTGGCCCTGGCCTGGCGGTTGCAGCGCGGCGGCCTGATCACCTGGGCGGCCGGCGTGGCGGTCGGCGGGGCGCTGCTCGGCTCGCTCGCCCACGACATCACCGACATGGTGGGCGACAACGCCACCGCCGGGAAGGCGATCCGCCAGCTCGGCGGCGCCGACGTGCTGGTCGACAGCTACCTGGTCTGGGTGCTGCGGATCCTCGGCCTGGCGGCCGCCGCGTACGCGGTCTCGGCGGTGCTGCAGCTGCGCTTCGAGGAGGCCGGGCTGCGCGCCGAGCCGGTGCTGGCGGCCGCGGTGACCCGGACCCGGTACGCGCTCAGCCACGTGCTGGTCGCGCTGGCCGGTGTGGTGGTGCTGCTGCTCACCGCCGGACTCGTGGTCGGGCTGGTGCACGGGGCCCGCTCCGGGGACGTGGGCGGGGAGATGTCCCGGATCCTCGGCGCTGCGCTGGTGCAGCTGCCGGCCGTGCTGCTGCCGGCCGCGCTGGCCGCGGCCCTGTTCGGGCTGCTGCCCGGCGCCACGCTGGTGGCCTGGCTCTTCGTCGGGGTGATCCTGCTGATCGCCCAGCTCGGCCCGGTGCTCGCGCTCGACGGGTGGGTCATGGATGTCTCCCCGTTCACGCACCTGCCCCGGCTGCCCGGCGGCGAGGTCACCGCGGCGCCGCTGGTTGCGCTGGGGGCGCTGGTGCTGCTGCTGGCCGCAGCCGGCATCACCGCGTTCCGCCGTCGTGACCTGGGCGTCACCTGAGACCTACTCACCACGCAAAGGGCACGGGGCCGTGACCGGTCTGGAGAACGTGGGCATGGCCCCGTGCCTGCTGCCTCGGCTGGCGGCGGGCGGGTGGTGGTGTATGCCGGGGTCTCGTCCGCCGCCAGCGACCCGGAGGGCGGCACGAGCCAATTCACAACGTGATCTGCGCCCTTAGATGGTGGTGTACGCGTGCTGGAAGGGCCGGCCGAGCCGCTGCTGGGCACGTGCGGTTCCTGGTCCGGCAGTCTGATCCTAACCGGCACCTGGAGCCGGGCGCGGCCGTAATGTTCTACAACGACGGCGTGGTGGGGCGCCGCTAGCGAGGACTTGCCGGCGCGCGCCGCCGACCGGAATCACCAGATGGCGTGTCCAGTTTGACAGGCAAGTATCTGCTTGCCTAAGGTTGCCCTTGTGGGTGACGTCTTCAGGGCCCTTGCCGATCCGACGCGCCGCACGATCCTCGACGAGCTGACCGACCGCAACGGGCAGACCCTTTTCGAGATCTGCTCGCGTCTGGCGACCACGCACGGGCTCGCCTCGTCACGGCAGGCGATATCGCAGCACCTCGACGTTCTCGAGGCTGCGGGCCTGGTCGAGACCAGCCGCGAGGGCCGGTACAAGTTCCACCGCATCAACACCGCGCCGCTCGAACCAATCGTCGAGCGGTGGCTAAAGAAGGCTGGAAGGAACGCCGGCGGCCGCCTCGGCGCTGGCACCAATACGGGCAGGAGTGAGGAACATGAGAATCAACCTGGCCAACGTGCTGGTTGACGACCAGGATAAGGCCCTGAAGTTCTACACCGAGATCCTCGGTTTCAAGGAGAAGAACAACGTTCCGCTGGGAGAGCACCGGTGGCTCACCGTGGTGTCCCCGCAGAACCCGGACGGCACCGAACTCCTCCTGGAGCCGGACGAGCACCCGGCAGCCAAGCCGTTCAAGCAGGCGTTGGTCGCCGACGGCATCCCGTACACGTCCTTCGCGGTAGACGACGTCAAGGCGGAGTACGAGCGAATGAGCAAGCTCGGGGTGCGCTTCACTCAGGAGCCCACGAACATGGGGCCGGTGACCACGGCCGTACTCGACGACACCTGCGGGAATCTGATCCAGATCATGCAGCAGGCTGGCTAGCAGTCGCGGATGACGGGGTCGAAGGTCGGCGACCGGCCTCCCTTCGGCCCCGTCTGCAGCCGAGAGAGAGCAAGCACCGAATCATCGGGATGTCCCGCAGCGCCTACGCTGGACGCGTGCGGAAACGGCTCTCCCGATGCGCATCCTGGTAACCGGCGGCGCCGGTTTCATCGGCTCCCACTATGTCCGCGCACTGCTGGGGTCCGCCGCGGATGTACGGATCACCGTGCTCGACAAGCTGACGTACGCCGGTGACCTGGCGAAGTTGGCCGCCGTCCGCGATGATCCCGCCCTCACGTTCGTGCGCGGCGACATCTGCGACGCCCCGCTCGTGGACGAGCTGGTCGCGGGCCACGAGCAGATCGTCCACTTCGCCGCCGAGTCGCATGTGGACCGCTCGATCGCGGGTGGCGCGGATTTCGTGCGCACGAACACCCTCGGCACGTACACGCTTCTCGAGGCCGCGGTCCGCCACGACCACGGGTCGCTGTTGTTCCTGTGCGTCTCGACGGACGAGGTGTACGGCTCGATCCCCCAGGGGTCGTGGCCAGAGTCGCATCCGCTGACCCCGAGCTCGCCGTACTCGGCGTCCAAGGCCGCGGCCGATCTTCTCGCGCTGGCCTGCCACCGCACCCACGGCCTGGACGTCCGCATCACCCGATGCGCCAACAACTACGGGCCGTACCAGCACCCCGAGAAGTTCATCCCCCGGTTTATCACCAGCTTCCTGCAGGGCCGGCCCGCTCCCCTGTACGGCGACGGGCTGCAGGTGCGGGAGTGGCTGCATGTCGACGACCACGTGCGAGCCCTCGAGCTGGTCCGCACGAAGGGTCAGCCGGGCCAGATCTACAACGTCGGCGCCGGCCACGAGCTGTCGAACATGGCCCTGGCCGAGCTGCTACGCCTCGAGTGCGGCGCGGGTGCGGATCTGATCCATTTCGTGGCCGACCGTAAGGGACACGATCGGCGATACTCGGTTGACACCACGAAAATCAGCAACGAGCTCGGCTTCGTGCCGGAACGGGATTTCGAGACGGGCCTACGCGAGACCGTCGCCTGGTATCGCGCAAACCGGGCGTGGTGGTCGGCCGCGGACCGGCCACGGTAGACCACCGGCTGCGGCGGCTGGCCGCAGGGTCAAGCCCTCACAGACCCGCAATCTGGAAGAGCGACGGCGTTCACCTGCGAATTACCCTTTAGGCCCCGACAACTACCCGCAAGTAGCGAAAGGGGCTATGATTCGTGTCGCCGTGACAAGAACGGATTGTTTGGCCATCCGGCTCGGTTCACACTGCAGCGTCAGCGGCGATTGAAAGACGTACCGAACATCAAACGTCGAAACCCCCTTCGGGAGATCGAAATGCCGTTGTCCAGGTGGGTGCTCCGTCGCCCGGGGTTGCCGCTCGACTGAGACGATGAACTCCGACCTCGTCCCGTTCCCGTTGGAACGTCTGCTCTCGCTGCCGATCGTCGAGCAGTTTCCGGGGATACGGCCGGCCGTCGCGCAGCTCGACGGGCCGGGCGGCACCCTGGTGCATCGCGCTGTCAGCACGGCGATGCGGCAGTACCTGACCGGCGCCCACTTCGGCGGCGCATGGCCGGACACGCCGCATGGTCTGCGCAACCGCATGATCGTCGAGTGGGCCAGCGGCCGGATCCGGACGCTCATCGGCGCGGCCGGCGGGACGGTCACCTTCGGCAGCAACATGACGGCGCTGACCATCCTCTTCGTACGCTCGATCGCGCCAGAGCTGCGTGCCGGCGACGAGATCATCTGTACCCAACTGGACCACACCTCCAACGTGGCGCCCTGGCTGGCGGCCGCCCGCGAGACCAATGCGGTCGTCCGGATGGCGACCCTCTCCCCCACTGGCGAACTCGAGGCCGCCACCGTCGTCGCGATGATCACTCCGCGTACCCGGTGGATCGCCGTGACCGGGGGCTCCAACGCCCTGGGCAGCGCACCGGACGTCGCCGCCATCTGCGCGGTGGCGCGCACGGCGGGGGTGCGCACGTTCGTGGACGGCGTCCAAGCGGTCGCGCACCGCGACGTCAACGTCGACACCTGGCAGTGCGATGCCTTCGTCACCTCCCCCGACAAGTGGTACGGCCCGCACGGCGGGGTGCTGTGGACCCGGGATGAGCCCCCGGTGCGGTATCCCGCCGAGCTTGCCCGTTCGTACTCGGTTGGCCTGCAACCCGGCACCGTCAACATCGAGGCTGTGCTCGGCGCCGGGGTGGCCGCCGACGTCCTTCTGGGGTGGGACCTGCCGGCCGTGTTCGGCCACGGCCGCCGGCTACGCCGGCTCCTGGTTGACGGGCTTCACAAGATCGAGCAGGTCCGCGTACTCGGCCCACCATCGGACGCGCCCAGCATCCCGATCGTGACGTTCCAGGTGCCCGGACGCCCGGCGGCGGACGTGGCGCGGGCCCTCGCAGCCGGCGGCGTGACCGTATGCCACGGCACTTTCTCGGCGGAGGCGGCGCTGCGGGCGGTCTCGCCTCAGGAGCCGCGGGCGGTGCGCGCCGGGATCGCCCGGTACACCACGCGTGAGGAGATCCGGACCCTGGTGCAGTCGGTCGCGGCGTTCGCCACGTCCTGATCAGTTGTAGAACATGACCGGGAACCAGCCGTGTCCGAACATGGCGGGCACCCGCACGTCCCAGTACACAATGCTGAAAACGGCGAGCGCGATCAGCAGGGCTCCGGTGACCATCGCCGAGCGGCGGGGATTCGCAGCGAGCAGGCGTACCAGGCCGCCCCGGGTCACCAGGTTCACGAGCACGAAGACCGCCGACACGAGCACGATGTTGCCCACCGACTGCGCCACGAACGCGGCCGCCCCGTACAGCGGGCTGCCGTTCTCGGCTGCCCAGTGAAAGAGCTTGTTGAACAGCGGGTAGGGCCGCCCAATCAGGAAGCAGCCGATGAGCGCGCCGAAGGCGAGGACCCTGGCCGAGGGCCGGCCCGCGAAGGGGTCCGGGATGACGCCGAGCGCACCTAGCCCGATGACCAGCAGGGCGAGTCCGACGAGGCCGAACACGACGGAGGCCTGGATTAGCCGGACCGGCATGCCGCCCGCGGTCGCTGCGGACAGCTGCGGCAGGCGGTCGCCCAGCCACACGCCGACGGCCCCGTAGGCAGCGGAGATCGTCACCATACCGACGGCCAGCAGACCGACCGGGCGCAGGAACGCCCGGGCCTGCGGCGACCGGTTGCTGGCCACATTCGCCATTGGGCCGAGGGAGGCGACCATTGCAATGTTGCAGGCGGTGAACGTGCCGGCAAGCCCGGAGACGAATGCGAAGATCAGGCCGGGCAGCGCGCCGGTGATGACGTCGGTCCGGGCGTCGTGGCCGAGCAGGCCGTTCGCCACGTGTCCTCCGATGACGGAGTCCACCAGTTCGTAGGACCAGAGGACGGCCAGCAACAATCCAGCGATCGCCGAGATGGCCACCACGCGGCCGCGATGACGCACGTCGGGCCCCGCGACGGGTGGTACGGATACGGCCGCAGCTACGGACGTTGGCGAACCGGACACCGACAGACACCTCCATGGTGGACGGAGCAGGCGTCCGCCCGCTGGCAGCGTCGCACGCAGGGCGCGCATCAGTGTTTCGCAGCTTGCGATGTTGCAGCGAAGGCGGGGCGGCCGCCCGCGTGGCCGTGTGACGATCGCCGTTGTTTGGGGCATGGGCACGATGGTTCGGAGGGCGGATGGAGCACGATGCGACAGTGCTCGACGGCGGTGTCGCCACGGAGCTGCAGCGAGCCGGCCGTTCGATGCGTGCACCGTGGTGGTCGGCCGACGTCCTGCTCGACGAGGCGGGCCGCGCATTGCTGCGACGGGTGCACGAGGAGTATGCCGCTGCCGGCGCCGATGTGCTGACCGCCGCGACGTTCCGCTGCACCCGGCGGGCCGCGCGGGAGGCCGGCGCTGATCCGGCAACTGCGGCGCGACTCATCGGGGTCGCGCTGCGAATCGTCCGCGAGGCGGCAGGCGACCGGCCGGTCCGCGTCGCCGCGTCGCTCGCCCCGGTCGAGGACTGCTACCGGCCAGACCTGGTGCCGGACGACGCGACGCTGGCAGACGAGCACGGCTGGATGGCCGACCGGTTCCGGGCGGAGGCCGTCGACCTGGTGTTGGTCGAGACGATGAACACCGTCCGCGAGGCGTCGTGCGCAACCGCGGCGGTGACCCGACGCGGGCTGCCGGCGTGGACCAGCTTCGTCTGCCGCCCCGACGGACGCCTGCTGTCAGGCGAGGACATCGGCGACGCGGCGCAAGCGGCGGAGGCCGCCGGTGCGGGTGCGGTGCTGGTCAACTGCACCACCCCGGCGGCGAGCAAGCGGGCGCTGCGCCGGGCCCGCCTGCGGTATGCGGGTCCGCTGGGCGCGTACCCGAACCTTGAGGATCGCAGGGGGATCTCCCCCGCCGCGTCGGTTGACCGCTACCTACCCGCCGGCGTCGACGGCGCCCAGTTCGCCGACTGGGCGCGGCGCGGCCGGGACGAGCTGGGACTGACGATCGTGGGCGGCTGCTGCGGTTCCACGCCGGGTCACATCGCGGTGCTGCGCCGCGCGCTGAGCGCGGACGGTGGCTGAGCCGGACGGACCCCGAGCGCGTCCAGGTCGGCGGTTACCGCAGCGCGCAGGTCAGCGCGGTCTGGCGCGGGCAGCAGCGCGGCGTCGACCGCGTCGAGCGTCATGGCGGCCAGCTCCGCGACGGTGAACCCGTGCCAGCGGGCCGCGAACCGGTACTCGGTGGCGACGTCTGTCTGGAACATGGCCGGGTCGTCGGAGTTCAGGCACACCCTGATGCCGGCGTCCCAGAGGCGGCGAAGGGGATGTTCTGATGCCGCGGCCACCACGCCGGTGCGTAGGTTGCTCGTCGGGCAGAGCTCCAGGACCACGCCTCGTTCCCGCAGCAGGGCCGCCAGTGCCGCATCCTGCAGGGCGTGGACGCCGTGGCCGATGCGGGGCGGGTCGAACGCCATCGCGTCCCAGATGGCTTCCGGGCCGACCGCCTCGCCGGCGTGCGGCACGAACGGCACGCCGTGATCGCGGGCGAAGCCGATCGCCTCACCGAACAGCGAACTCGGGCGCCCTGGCTCGTACCCGCCCAGGCCGAGCGCGACCACGCCGTGGTCCCTGCCTGCCACGGCCCACTCGGCGGTGCGCAGGCATTCGGTCGGGGACTCTCCGCGTACGTGGTCCACGACGAACCGCATCCGTACGCCGTTCTCCTGCTGGATCCGGACAGCAGCCTCGGCGATAGCGTTCATCTGCTCGTCAAAGGGAATCCCTCGGCCCCGCTGGTGCATCCCGGGAGTGAAGGTGACCTCGAGGTAGCGGACCCGCTGGGCATACGCGGCCCGGCCCAGGTCGACGGTGATCGCCGCGAGATCCTCCGGTTCCCGCAGCGCGGCGGTGGCTTGTTCGAAGACCTCTGTGAAGTGTTGGAAGTCCCGGTATGCGAACCAGCGGGCGAGCCTCCGCTCGTCGGCCCCGCCGAGGTCGAGGCCGTGCCGGCGGGCGATCCGCAGCAGGGTGGCGGGCCGCACCGATCCCTCGAGGTGGACGTGGAGCTCCACCTTGGGTAACGCGTGGAGCAGCGCGTCGTCAGGGTGTTGGTCGAGGTGCCGCACTCGGGCGAGTCTACGGCCGCCCGGGTGCCGGCCCGAGCGCACGGCGCGGACAGCGCAAGCCGGAAGAGGCCGGCGCCGCAGTCTGCGGCTTACAGTGGTCCGGAGGCCCCCTCGTAGATGATTTTTTATCCGGCAAGCCAGCCGGTCGGACCGCCATGTAGCACAAAACAGCGCTAAAACCGCCGTGTCCCGCGCACGGTCGGGCAGTCACGCCTGCTCTGATGTACTATCTGTTACTGAACAGATTGCGGCATCGAGGAGCGGCCGTGAAGGCACAACGGGACCGGCGGACTTACGATCAGCAGTGCGGCCTCGCGTTCGCCCTGGACGTGGTTGGCGAGCGCTGGACTTTACTGATCATCCGCGAGCTGCTTGTGCGGCCGCGGCGCTACCGCGACCTGCTCGAGGCGCTTCCTGGCATCGGCAGCAACCTGCTCGCCGACCGGCTGGTGTTCCTCACCGAGATGGGGATTATCCGGCCGTTGGACGCCGAGCGGCGCACCGCCGGTTACGCCCTCACCGAGCTCGGTGAGCGGCTGCGCGACACCGTGCTGGTGCTCGCCCGATTCGGGCTCGGGATACTCCGCGAGCGTCCCGGCACCATGCATGGGTCCATGACGCGGCCGACCTGGGCCGCGCTGGCCATCGAGGCGCTGGTCGACTCGTCGCGGGCGACTGCCGACGAGTCGTATGAGTTTGACATCGAGGGCGAGGTCTTTCATGTGACAGTCGCCAACGGTGCGGCTCGCACGGTGCCGGGTCCGGATCCTGAGGCAGTCCTGCACATCACCACCGACGCCAAGACGTTCTTCGATCTAGGCAGCGGTGCGATCCAGCCGGTGGAGGCGCTGGTCAGTGGGGCCGTGACAGTGACCGGCCCACCGGCGGCACTGCCCCGCTGCCTCTACCTCATCGGGCTCGGCGACAAGCCGTCTCGCGAGCGCGGCGCGCCAATGGCGGCGGCCGGTCGGGCCAGCTGAAAGCCGACTCGCCCGGCGAGCCCGTGGCGTCTGCTGATCGCGTCCAGCAGCGCCGCCAGTGCCTCAAGCCCGCCGGCCTGAGCCGTTCCACCGGCGTCGGCCGGCTCGAAGCCCAGTAGCCGCACGAGCCGGGCGGCGACCTCCTTGACGGCGTCGTCGTCGCCGGCGATAGGGACAGTCACCGGCCGGGCGCCGATCATCGGCTCGGCGAGCATCGCGGCCGGCACGGTGTTGAAGGCTTTGACCGTACGCCAGTCCGGCAGCAGACTTGCCACCAGCGCGCCACCCGAACTACCCGGCGGCAACTGGGCGGCGTCGTCGAAGCAGGGATTGGTCGCATCGATCAGCGGCCGCCCCCGCCCCGGTCCGAGCCGTCCCGCCTGGGCCATCTGCAGGGCCGCTGAGAACGGCAGCGCAAGGACGACAACGTCGGCGTCGGCCACAACGGCGTGGATCGAAGTGTGCTGGATGGGGCTGCCTGTGCCAGGATCCTCAGGGCTGGAGCTCTCCGGCGCCCGACGGCCGCCCGTCAGCACCCGCAGGCCGCGTGCCGCGAAGGAACGCGCCAACATCGTGCCCATCCTGCCTCGGCCGATGATACCGATGGTTTGGACCCCCGGCAGATCGGTAACTGTGGACAGTAGCATGGGTCTCTCCCGTCGAGCCGCAACAGAGCCGACAACCATCCTGTTGAAGCCCTCTTGACGTCGTCTTGATGCCGTCGCGTAACCCGATGTAGCTCAACGCGACGGCGTCAATACTTTAAATATGGAAGTTCCTCAATTAGCATGGGCGCACCCTAGGAAGACGCGGCCGGAATCCTGTGTACAGCTCTGGGGGGAAGGACGATGACCGTGCTACACATCCACGTCCTCGGTTCGGTGTGGGTCTCCTCCGAGAATGGGGACGTGGATCTCGGTCCACCCAAGCAGCGGGCAGTACTGGCCCTCCTGGCGTTACACGCCGGCCGGCACGTTCGGCTATCCGATATCGTCGACTCGGTCTGGCCTGCAAGCGCGCCGAAGAAGGCCAACGCACTGGTGCACACATACGTCGCCCGCCTGCGCCACATCCTCGAGCCGGGCGAGGCGCGGCGGAACCGGACCCACGTGATCGCGTCCGTACCGGGCGGTTATCGGCTCACCGTGCGCGACGACCAACTGGACCTGACCATGTTCCGCTCGCTCGCGGCGCGCGCCGTCGCGCTGCGCGAGACCGGCGAGACCGAACAGGCTTTCGCGGCGCTGGGCGAGGCGGTCCGGCTATGGCGCGACCCGGACCTGACCGACCTGCACGGCTTGCTGCACTGCGAGGAACTGCTCCCGCTGCGGCAGGAGTTCGTCAGCGCCGCACTGGACTACCTCGCCCTGGGCCTGGAGACCGACCATCCGGAGCACGTGGTCCCGCTGGCCGAACGGCTCGCACGGGCCGAGCCACTGAATGAGCTGATCCAGGCCCGCACAGTGCAGGTCCTCGCCCGCGGTGGGATGCGCGCCGACGCGATGGAGCGCTTTCTCGGCATCACCTCACGGCTGCGCAGCGAACTTGGCGTCGATCCGGGACCGGAGCTCGCCGCGGCGTACCGGGAGGTGCTGGACGGGGATCCGAGCAGCGCGGCGGTGGCACCGGCCCGACCGTCCTGGCACGGGCCCCGACCCGGTGTGGAATCGCTGCTCGGACGCCAGGACGACCTCGACTTCGTGACCGGGTTGGTGCGCCGCTATCGCCTGGTGACCCTGACCGGGCCGGCCGGCGTGGGCAAGACCGCTCTGGCGCGGCAGGCCGCCGCGGAGCTGCGGGCGTCCTTTCCCGACGGCGTCGCGGTCACCGACCTTGCCTGTGTCCGGTGCGGCGACGAGCTGGCCGGTTCGGTCCTGCGCACGCTGGGCCGCGAGTCGGTAGCCCAGCCGGCGGCCGCGGAAGCCGGCCAGGTGCTCGTCGATCGGCTGCACGACCGCGAGATGTTGCTGGTTCTGGACAACGCCGAGTTGGTCACCGACGAAATCGCCGATCTGGTAGACGACATCCTGAGGGCGGCGCCGCTGGTCCGTATCCTGCTCACCACCCGTGAGTTGCTCGGGCTGGCCTATGAGGCGGTGTATCCGGTGCGGCCACTGGCGGTCGGGCCGGCGGGGCCTGACGCGATGCGGCTGCCCGCCCTGCAGCTGTTCGCCCGCCGCGCCGCCCAGGTCTGCCGGGGCTTCGCCCTTACCCCCGCCAACCTGGATCTGGTCGCCGAGATTTGCCGGGCGCTGGACGGCCTTCCACTCGCCATCGAACTGGCCGCCGCCTGCGTGCGGACCACCAATCTCGAGACGCTGCTGGACGACCTACGCGACCCGCTGCATGCCATCCGGCCACCTCGGCGCGGCGACCCGTCGCACCACCGGTCGCTGTACGCGGCCGTACGCCGGAACCTGGACCTGCTCGACGCCACCGAACAGCGCTGTTTCGCCGCTCTCGGGGCCGTCCCGCGGGAGTTCTGCCTCGACGCCGCGACGCGGGCAAGCGACCAGTTCAGCTCCGCGTCGGACACCCGACAATTGCTGGAGCGCCTCGTCGACAAGTCGCTGCTGGAGGTCTGGCACCGCAACCACGGCCCGCAGTACCGGATGCTCGGCACCGTGCACGCCTTCGCCCGGGAGCTGCTGCACGATTACCGCAGCCAGGTCACGACCAACCCACCGTGCCATTGCGCATCCTGCCGTCTGCCGTGATCAACC
The DNA here is from genome assembly GCF_053605645.1 of Micromonospora sp. NPDC003776. Taxonomy (NCBI): domain Bacteria; kingdom Bacillati; phylum Actinomycetota; class Actinomycetes; order Micromonosporales; family Micromonosporaceae; genus Micromonospora; species Micromonospora sp. NPDC003776. The sequence continues at coordinate 2,995 of NZ_JBSGJR010000105.1, read as the reverse complement.
CTTGTCCATCAACTATATGTTTTATTAGTGTGGAGTTGCCCGCGGCCGGTAGGGAGACCTCATGGACCAGCGTCATCTACTCATGCACCAGGCCATGCTCGGTGATCGGCCGCGGCTCGAAGCGTACGACAAGGCATTGGCCGCGACCGTCCACCCCGGCGCCGTGGTGGCCGACATCGGCGCCGGCACGCTGGCCCTCACCGCCCTTGCCCTGCGGCACGGCGCCAGCCACGTCTACGCCGTCGAGGCTGACCCGGAGATGGTCGGCGTAGCGGCCCGGCTCATCGAGGACAACGGCTGGGCGGACCGCGTCACTTTGGTTGCCGGCGACGCCCGCCTGACCCGGCTGCCCGTCAAGGCCGACGTGGTCGTCTGCGAGCTGATCGGCAACCTCGGGCCCGAGGAGGACATGACACGCATATTGCAAACGTTCACGCGGCGCAACCTGCGGCCCGGCGGCGTCGTGGTACCAGAGCGCCTGATCACCCACTTGGCGCCGATCCAATTCGACGAGGAGGGCTGGGGCATCTGGCATGCCGGCTTCCTCGACATGCGCTTGGATGCCGTGCAGGAGTTGGTGGAAGCGGTGGCGCATCTACACTTCTTCAGCCGGAAACCGGTCGTTCTGGGAGCGCCGCAAACCCTCGCCGACAGCGCAGCCGGGCAGCACACCATCAAACCTGAACGCACGGTGCGGCTACCGGTGGAGCGCGCCGGAAGCCTGCACGCGATCGTCGGGTACTTCACCGCCACCCTCGCGCCCGGCGTCACCCTGACCAACATGCCGTCCTATCCGGGCTGCAACTGGGCGGTCTGGGTGTGGCCGCTGCGCCACACCCCCGTCGCCGGCGGCGAGACCGTGCACGCGCGCATGCTGCGACCGGCCGGCGCCGAGGCCCGCGACGTGACCGGCTGGCGGCTGGACTGTCGCCTCGACCGCGGAGTCCCGACATGATCGTCTTCACGGCAGCATCGGTGCGCGACATCTCCGTCGACGCCGCCACCGTCACCGGCCTCACGTGGTTCGGCCAGGTGCTCTGGTACGCCGAGCCGGAGCGTGAACAGCTGGTGCAGGTCGACCCGCACTCCGGGACGGCCGGGCCCACGATCGCCTGCCCCAACCTGCGCACCGGCCTCACCACCATCGGCGGCTACCTACTCTGCGCCGCCGGTCCGGCCCACCAGCTGCGGATGTGCGATCCCGGCTCCGGCGAGATCATCGGTGAGATGGCGAATCCGCGGACCGGCGAGCCCATCACCGCGATGGAAACCTCCCGGGACGGCCTGTGGTTGGGCTACCGCGACGAGCTGCGCCTGCACGCCGGCGCCGACCTCGACGTCATCACCAGCATTCCGGCGCCGCTGGGCGTGACCGGGCTGACGGTCACCGACCGGTACGTCACCTGGAGCGACCTGCTCGGCGAGGCGATCACCGTCTTCGACACCGTGACCAGACGCAACGTCCTGCAGATCCACGTCGACGGCCGGCCCACAAGCCTGACCTGGGACGGCATCCTCCTCTGGTACTACGACGGCGCCCACGCCCGGCTCCGGGCAATAGACGTGCCGGGACTGGCCTCGAACTGACACTCTGAAAGGCGGACGCATGGCTACTGTCCTGCCCCACCCCCGGCAGACCGCCTCTGACGCCATCGCGGACGCGGCTTCGCGGGCACCGTCCGTCCTCGCGATGGCCGGCCGTGCCGCCGCAGTCGGCTCCGTGGCTGTCGCGTCACTCGCCAGTGGCCTGGCACAAGCGGCAGGAACCGCGGTGCGACACGGTCGCCAAGCCGGGCGGCAACGAATCTCGCGCGAAATCACCCGCACGGTCGCCCGGCTCGGCCCCACGTTCATCAAGTCGGCCCAGGTACTGGGCACGCGGCGCGACGTGGTCCCGCCGCGGCTGTGCGACGAGCTGTCAGCGTTGCAGGACAACGTGCCGGCGCTGACCCCGAAGCAGAGCCGGGCGGCTCTGGAGGCGGTCTACGGCGATGAACTGCACACGCTCTTCGCCAGCGTGGACTACCGACCGGTGGCCAGCGGAAGCGTGGCCTGCGTCTACGCCGCCACCCGACGCGACGGCACCCCGGTGGCGATCAAGCTGCGTCGGCCCCGGATCGGCCCGCGGATGGCGATCGACCTGGAACTGCTGCGACGTGGAGCCCGGGTGGTCGCCCGGCTGCCGATGTTCCGCGGTGTCCCAGTCCAGGAGGTGGTCGGCCACCTCTGCGAGTCGGTCATCGGCCAGCTCGACTTCACGCGCGAAGGCGCCGATCTAGAACGGTTGCGCACCGAGCTAGGCACGGTAGCCCGGGTACGGGTGCCGCGAGTGCACCCTGATCTGAGCCGAAATACCGCCATCGTCATGGACTTCGTGCCGTCGCTTTCGGTCGATACCAGCGCGTCGTGCCCGCCGAACATGCGGCGCACCTTCGCGGCCACGACCATGGCTGTGGTCTATGAGATGTTGTTCGTCAACGGCTTTGTGCACTGCGATCTGCATCCCGGGAACCTCTACTTCACCCGTAGCGGCCAGGTCATCGTGCTGGACGCAGGGTTCAGCGTGCAGCTGTCGGACAAGATGCGCCGGCTGTTCGCCGACTTCTTCCTGAACATGTCGGCCGGGCGCGGTGACCGGTGCGCGGCCATCGTGTTGGAAAGCGCGATCGGGCTGAGCGCGGACGCCGACGTGCCAGCCTTTACCGAGGGCGTGACCGACCTGGTCGCTCGCAGCCATCGGCTGTCAGCGAAGCAGTTCAGTCTGATCGCGTTCGCCGGGGAACTGTTCGACCTGCAGCGCAGGCACGGCGTCGCGGCGTCTCCCGAGCTGGTCTTCCCACTGCTCTCCCTGCTGGTAGTGGAGGGCACGGTGCGCGAACTCGACCCCGACCTGGACTTCCAAGAGACGGCCAAACCTGTGCTCCGGCGCGCCTTGTTCGGTCGCTGAGGCTCCTGCGGCGCGGCGCCGGGGTTCTCGGCCGCCTGGACGGCCGAG
>NZ_JBSGJR010000104.1:0-14717 GCF_053605645.1 Micromonospora sp. NPDC003776 | reverse complement strand
GGTGACGGCGGGGCCGCCGGGCACCGGTCCGGCTTCGGCGGCGACGGCCAGGGTCAGCGGCGCGGACGCGGCCACCCCGGACCGCTCGACGACGAGGAACACCTGCCCCTTGCCGCCCTCCTCCAGCAGCGGCACGTACCGCACGGACCGGCCGAGCTGCCCGCCGCCGCCGTCGACGAAGCGGGGCCGGGCCTGCGGCAGCAGGCCCTCGATGGCCCGCACCAGGGCGGCGCGCTGCACGTCGTTGGCGACCAGCTTGCCGACCCGGCTCCACGGGTCGGCGAAGAACTCCTCGACCAGCCGGACGCCGCTGCCCGCCGGGGCGAGCAGCCCCAGCGCGACGCCGAGGTCCTGGACCTCGGCGGGAAGTCCCGCCACGTTGATCGTCATGGCCCCACCCACCCCGCGAAGCTGCCGGGTTCGGGGTCGAGCCCGGTCCAGTTGTGGTCCTTGTCGAAACGGTCGTGCAGGCCGGTGATCCGCATGTCCCGGTCGGCCTTGCCGACGAGGTCGCGTTCGGCCAGGTAGTTGATCTGGAACAGGCGCAGCCACGGGGCGCGCAGCGGGCCCGTGGCGGCCTCGTCGAACGGGCGCAGCTCGGTGCGGGCCGGTTCGGGCATCCGGGCGATCGCCCGCTCGGTCCGGTCGATGGCCCGGTCGATGGCCGCGGTCACCCAGAACGGCGCGTTGATGTGCTGGTCGATCATCAGGGCGGCGCCGTACTCGGAGGCGGCGAAGTCCCGGATCCGGTACGGCCGCCCCCGGACGGCCAGGGTGGCCTTGCCCAGCGGCTGCCGGGCGAGGCGTTCGAACCGCCACACCGCCGTCCACACCTGCACGACGTTGTACGGGACCGAGCAGAGCGAGGCCAGCCGGATCCGCCCGCACCACTCGGGGGCGACCGTGTACGCCTTGCCCTTGGCGCTCACGCCGAAGAACGCGTGCCGGGGCAGCACCTCGACCACGCTGTCCGGCGGCTCGGCCAGCCGCAGCCGGCCGCCGCCCCGACGGACCTGGAACAGGGTGGCGTAACGCAGCGCGTACTCCTTGCCCTGCCGGGCGGCGCCACCGGCGTCGAACGCCTCGGGGTTGGCGGCGCGGACCGCCGCCGGGTCGGCGACCTCGGCCGCCGCCTCCTTGCCGTCGACCCGCCACCACGGCTCGGGTTGCAGCCCGTACATGCCGAAGAAGAGGTCGTAGTGGTCGGGGGCGACCCGCTTGAACCGGGCGAGCAGCACGGGCAGCTCCTCGTTGAGGTGCGCCGACCACTGCTGGATGCCGGTGGAGAGCATGCCCTTGTCCGCGCCGCGGGCGGCGTCCAGCCGTCCCTCGTTGGGCGCGATCAGCTCGACGATCCGCAGCCGGGCCCGCTCGGCGGCGCTGGTGAACCCGATCGTCGCGGCGTTGTCCTGGATGAACTGCGCCGGGTCCAGCCGCCCCACGTACGCGGGACCGGTCCAGCTGGTGCCGTTCTTCTGGGTGTAGCTGTCGGTGACTCCGATGCAGAGGTCGCGGCCGAGCACCATGGTGTGCCGTCCGCCCGGGTTCTCCGCCGCGACCTTCCACGGCACCACCAGGCCCTGCGGGGCCGGCTTCTTGCCCTTGACCGGTGGGGCCGGCGGCAGCGGGGTCAGTTCGTCGGGGACGACCGTCGGGCCGAGGACGTCCGGCGGCTGCCAGACGCCGGAGCCGGTCCGGGTCAGGCCCAGCGCGGGCCCGAGGAGATCGCGGGCGTCCTCGGCGTCGCCGTCGTCGGCCGGGCCCACCAGGGACCACAGGCGACGCAGCAGGCCGTGTCCGGCGGTCACCGACGCCAGGGTGGACAGCTCCCCGGCGGTGAGCCGGGTGGTCACCGTCGCGGCCAGGTCGACGCCGTCGTCGGCCGGCACCTGGCGCAGGATCTCGACGATCCGGAACACCGCCTCGAACGGGTTGCCCACCAGGTCCCGTTCGACGGCGTCGGCCACGTCGTCGAGGTCCCGGCCGGCGAGCCGCGCCGCCACCTCGGCGGTCAGGGTGGCCGGGTCGGGCAGCGGCAGGTGCGGGGCCGGGGTGTCCAGCGCCGGGCCGAGCGCGGCGGGGAGCTGGTCTGCCCAGCCGCCGACGGTCTCCCAGTCGGTCACCCACTGCCCGCCGGACGTGACCTCCACCGGCACCGGCAGCCACAGCCCGGTACGCCAGGCGGCCTGGCCGCCGAGCGCCGCCAGGTAGTCGCGGTTCCACGCCCACAGGGCCGTGGCCACGCGCATCTCGTCGTACGGGGTGGGATCCGGCGCCCCGCTCGCCTTGATCGTCCGGAACAGCCAGTACGCGATGCCGCGCAGGGTCGCGCCCGGGCACAGGAACAGCGATAACCCCGGCCGTTGTGCCGCGGTGCGCCGCCCGCCGACGGTGTTCTGCAGGGCGCCCCGCACCACCGTCGGCGTGCCGGCGACCGCCCCGTCGGGCCCGCGCAGCAGCACGTTGTACGTCATCGGCGGCGTCGCGCCCGGATGGTCGGTCACCAGCCCGGCGGCGGCCACCGCCCCCGCGACCCCGGTCACGATCCGTTCACCCGCGCGCCGCGACCGACGCGCCGTTCACCCCACACCATGGTCCCCCCTCGTCTCCCGCCGTCCTGTTCGGATCGGTGCGGGAGTCACCGGAGGCTATGGGGGTGCGACCACCGCGAACTGTCGCCCTCCGGACGGTACGCGCCGTATCGCGACCGAGACGGTCCGAAGTGGCACCCGGCGATCGACCGATGGCGGCCCGGCCTCCACCGACGCCGGGCGGCACGGCACACGTTTGCCCGGCGACAAGCACCGATCGGGGGCCGGCGGCGGCCGGTCGGTCAGGGATGACGCCAAAAGCCGACTCTCCCCTTGCCGACCCGGACCCCCGGTCCCGAAGGTGTGCCCACCACGGCCGTCGCGACCGCGACCACTGACGGTGCGGCACCGCCGCACACCGAGGCGGGGGAGTTCATGACCCAGACCATCGACGAACCGGGCGTGCGGGGCGCGGTCCTCGCCACGGTGGGTTCCCCGCAACCGGTCGACGTCGCCGCACCGCAGGACCTGACCTGCCGCGTGCCGCACGATCTGCTGCTGGCTGAGCTGCTGGCGGCCGTCGACGAGCTGGTGCCGTACGCGTTCGAGCTGAGGCCCGTACGGCTGCGGCTGTACACCTGGCTGAACCCGTCCCCCGACGACCCGGTGCCCACCCCGGCGCAGATGGCCGCGCGGGTCCGCGGCGTCGAACGGGCCTGGGTGCTGACCGGGACACTCGGGCCAGCGCTGCGCCAGCTGGCCGAGCTGGCCCGGCCCGGCCGGTACCTGCCGCCGTTCGAGCCGGCCCTGCGCAGCATGCTGGGGCAGGCCCGCGCCGCGTACTGCGCGGCCATCCGCGAGGCGCTCGCCGACGCGTCACCGGCTCGGGTCGAGTTCCGGCAGAACGAGGGCGACCGGCTGGTCGGTGCCTTCCGCGCCGAGGTGCCGCGCCTCTACCTGCACGACAGCCGGGGGCTGGAGCACAGCATCGGCCAGCTGGGCCAGCAGGTCGTCGACCTGCTCGCGCTCCGCGCCGAGCAGGGATCCGACGCCCTTGCGCAGCGGGCCGCGGACGCGGAGACGGGCGTCGCAATGACCCCGGCCGGCGGGGAGTGGTTCCTGCGCCGTCCGCTCATGCAGGAGCTGCAGCAGGTACGCGACTACCCGTTCCACGACTACGTGGAGCCGTATCTGCGCTTCAGTCAGAAGCTGCAGGGGATCAGCCTGGCGGTGCAGCTGCTCGCCCTGCGCGAGCAGCTGTCCTGGCTGGCCGACCAGCCGCTGCTGCCGAGCTCCGCGGCCGACCGGGTCGACGGCTACGTGGCCGAGCTGGCCGCGGCCCTCACCCACGCCGAGCAGAGCATCAGCCTGCGCAAGCTGGGCAAGTTCGTCGAGGCCGCGGAATCGTACGGGCTGGCCGTCGGGGTGCTGAGCACGGTCACCGGGCGACCCGCGTACCGGGCCGACGTCGACGAGCTGGCCGACACCGTGCAGGCCCAGCAGATCGCCAAGGCGGTCGCCGCCGGGGTGGCCGTCGGCCTGGTCACCGCGCTCACCGCCGGGGCGGCGGGCGCCGCCGCCGGGATGGTGCTGGCCACCGTCGTCGACACCACCACGGTGGCCGGTTCGCTGGTCGTCGCCGCCGGCACCGTCGGCGCCCGGCTGATGTGGGAGACGGTGGTCGCCCGGGCGGGGACCGAGATGCTGCTCGGACCGGCCGCCATCACCGGGTCCTCGTTCGTCGAGGACCTCGCCTGGCAGGCCGTGCAGGCCGCCGCCGTCCGGCTCGTGCTCAGCGGCTCGGCCGGCGTCTTCACCGCCGCGGCCCGCTCCGGCCGGCGGACCGAACAGGTGGCCCGGCTCGCCGTCGAGCAGATCGCCACCTTCGGGTTCGGCGAGGTGCAGCACCTGATCAAGACCGGTGAGCTGCGCGGCCTGCGGGAGAGCCTGGTCGCCGCGGTGCAGCAGATCGCCACCACCGGCGTGGTGCTGACCGGTGGGCTGCTGGCGACCTCGTTCGTCGAGCGCTTCGGCACCGCCCGGGGCAGCCTCACGCCGGCCGACCAGCAACAGCTGGCCACCCTCGACGAGACCCGCGCCGCCGTGCAGGCCGACTTCACCGCGGTCCGGGACGGGACCGCCACGCCGGCCCAGGTCCAGGCCTGGCTCGGCCGCGCGGCGGACGCCTGGAACGGCTTCGTCGCGCTGCTGGACAAGCTGCCGGTGGGCGACGAGCGGGACGCCGCGTTCGCCCGCGCCGCCGCGGCGAAGGCGGAGATCGAGCTGCGGCTGGCCGAGGCGGGCGTCACGGCGACCCTGACCCTGCCGGACGGCCCGCCCACCTTCGCGTCCGTGCTGCCCGGCCTCGTGGCCGTGAGCGAGGACGGCGCACCCACCCTCGACACCGTCCACCCACCGGCCACCCGGACACCTGGCGCCAGTCCCGACACCACGGTGGTCACCGGCGCGGGCGGACGGCGGCTGCTGTTCCTGCCGGCGGACGCGCTGCCGGAGCGGCCGGCGACCCTGGACCGGCTCGTCCACGTCCCCGAGGTCGCCACCCGGCTCGGGCCACCGCCGGAGCCGGTGGTGCTGCCCGGCGCGCCGCGGGTCGGGCTGGAGCGCCTGACGGCCGCCATGGGCGCGGACAAGGTCGCGAAGATCCTGGCGAACGCGGCCTGGGGCCGGGAGCGGTTCCTGTCGCTGATGGCGCACCCCGAAATGGAGAACATCGGCCGCGTCCAGGCCTACACCACGAAGCTGCACGGGCTCGCCGGCGACCCGTACTCGGTCGCCTTCGGTCGGCGCTGGGGCCCGGTGCTGGCCCTGCAGCTGCGGGCGAGGCTCGGCGACGAGGGGTTGCCGGTCGCCCTCGACCGGTTCGGCGCGCTGCTGGAGCAGACGCCGCCCGCCGACCGGCCGGCGCTGATCGCCCGGCTGGTGAAGTTCCACCCCAGCCGGTTGCGCCGGGAGCTGGAGCTGGCCCCGCCGCTGCGCCCGCCACGTCCGCTGCCCTCCTGGAAGAACATGGGCGTCGACCAGGGCGACCCGCTGTGGCCGGCGATCCTCGCCGAGGTGGTCCGTTCCTTCGGCGAGCTCACCGAGCCTCAGCAGCGCGCGATGGCCGACTGCCGCCAGGTCATCGAGGTGGCCGAGTCCGGCGCGTTCCACCGGTACCAGCCGCAGACCCGCCTCGGCATGATCGACTCTTTCGAGAAGATGATGGTGACCGGCCAGCTCCGGGATCTGACGGCGGTGGCCAACGGCATGCGCGGGCGGCTCGCCGAGCATCTCTTCCTCGGGCCGCTGCCGGTCCTGCAACAGACCATGTGGCTGCAGGGCAGGCGCACCTACACCTGGCTGACGGGCCGCTCCAACATGGACGGCCACTGGATGACCGGCACGGTGCCGGAGTTCCTGGAGCTGAAGTCCGACGACATCCACCTGCAGGGCGCCGCGGACCAGCGGGCCACGGCGCGGTTGTATCTCCAGCACGCGCTGGCGGACCGGACGAACATCCCGGCGGAGTCCCGGTACCACCTGTGGTTCATCCGGGACCCCGGGGCGGACGGCCGGGGCCGGATGTTGGACATTCTGCTGCCGTCCGGCGGGCCGATCACGGGCGTGTACTTCGGGCCGCAACCGCCGGCGCCGGCACCGCAGCGTTGATCCGGTGCGGCCGCGGGGAGGGCTCGCGCCCGGCGACCTGCCCTTCCCGCCGTCCGGAAACCTCCCCTTCGGCGACCCGCCGGTGCGACCGGCCGGCCTCGTTCTCGGCCACCCGGCGCGGGAGCGCGCCCAGGGTCGCACTCCATGATCGACGGTAAGAATTTCCATCCTGTTTCGGCTGTCCGACCGCGGCGGCAATCGATCATCATGAACCTCGTTCGTCCTGATCAGCGGCGTTCGGATGGGCGCCGGACGGGGTTCCACGGGCGCGCGAGAGAGCGCTCTCTTCGGCAATCAGCCATTGACGACAGCGTAACCGAAACCTAACCTCGCCCTTCAAGAGAGCGCTCTCACGGCCCGCTCGACCACACACCCCACCCCGATCCCTCATCGCGAAGGGAACCCCCATGGCACTCCCCCTCCGGGACGTCTCCCCCGGCGACCGTCCTGAACCGACACCCGTCCCACCCCGGGCCGGACGCCGCCCCGGCGGGCTGCGCGCCCTCGCCCTGGCCGCCGCGTCCGTGCTCGCCGCCGGCGTCCTCGGCGTCGTCGTGGCCGGCGGCGGCACCGCCACGGCCGGCACCGTCGGCGCCGGCAGCTACACCGAGACGCTTCCCCCGGGCGCCGCACTGCCCAAGGGCTGCGGCGAGATCAGCGCCAACCCACGGCTCTTCGTGACCGCCGACGCGCCGAAGGGCGCGATCCCCACCAACGACTGGTGGTCCTCGCTGATCTGGAAGCGCAACAACTGCGCCACCAGCGAGAACATGCAAGCCCACCCGCTGGCGTACCACGCCGAGAACAACGGGCTCGGCCTGTCGTACACCACCACGGCGGCGATCAGCGGCACCTCCACCGGGGTCGGCGAATACCACTACCCGTACAGCGAGGACATCCGGGTCGGCGTGGCCGGGCTCGGCGCGCCGGTGGTCAAGGCCGCCGACTGGACGGACTGGACCGTCACCGCCGACTGGAACGACGGCGCCCGCAGCATGCGCGCCACCATCGGCCACGGCCTGCCGTTCAGCTACTACACGATCAGCGGCGGGAACGCGCAGATCACCGCCACCGCCACCCCGACCGTCTGGGCGAACTCCGGCTCCATGATCGGCTTCACGGTCAACGGCCACGACTACGTCGCGTACGCCCCGACCGGCGCGAGCTGGTCGGTGAACGGCGCCGGCATCAGCTCCACCCTGGGCGGCAAGAACTACTTCTCCGTCGCCGTGCTCCCCGGCGGCACCGACCGGGCCGCCCTCGCCACCGAGTACGGGAAGTACGCCCACGCGCACGTCACCGGCACGAGGATGAGCTACACCTATGACCCGGCCACCAGCACGGTGCGCACCACGTACACCTTCACCACCACGCCCCGCGAGGGCAGCGAGACGAAGACGGTCGTGGCGCTCTACCCGCACCAGTGGCGCAGCCTGACCGGCGCCACCCCGATCACCCCCACGTACGTCTCCCCGCGCGGCGCGATGCGGGTGCTCACCGGCGTCTCCGCCTTCACCACCGGCATGAAGTACACCGGGGTGCTGCCGGAGGTGCCGGCGGTCGGCGACGCCACCGGCGCCGACCTCAGCACGATCACCAACTACCTCAACGCCGAACTGGCCAACCCGGAGGGAGTCAGCGGCAAGGACACCTACTGGGCCGGCAAGGGCCTCGGCCGGGCCGCCCGGATCGCCGAGATCGCCGACCAGCTCGGCCTCACCACCGTCCGCGACGCCGCCGTCAACGCCATGAAGGCCCGGCTGACCAACTGGCTGACCGCCGGCTCCGGCGAGACCGGCCAACTGTTCTACTACGACAGGAACTGGGGCACACTGATCGGCTACCCCGCCTCGTACGGCTCCGACGAGGACCTCAACGACCACCACTTCCACTACGGCTACTTCGTCGCCGCCGCCGCCACGGTCGCCAAGTTCGACCCGGCCTGGGCCGGCGACAGCCGGTACGGCGGCATGGTCGACATGCTGATCCGCGACGCCAACAACTACGACCGCGCCGACGGCCGCTTCCCCTACCTGCGCGACTTCGACATCTACGCCGGCCACGACTGGGCCTCCGGCCTGGCCCCGTTCTTCGCCGGCAACAACCAGGAGTCCTCCTCCGAGGGCATGAACTTCGCCAACGCCCTGATCCAGTGGGGGCAGGCCACCGGAAACACCGCCGTCCGCGACGCCGGCATCTACATCTGGACCACGCAGGCCGCCGCGATCTCCGAGTACTGGTTCGACGTACACGACGAGAACTTCCCGGCCGCCTTCGGCCACAAGACCGTCGGCATGGTGTGGGGTGACGGCGGGGCCTACTCCACCTGGTTCTCCTCCGCGCCGGAGATGATCCAGGGCATCAACATGCTGCCGATCACCGGCGGGCACTTCTACCTCGGCAACGACCCCGCCTACGTGAAGGCCAACTACAACGAACTCGTCACCAACAAGGGCGGCCCGCCGACGGTGTGGCAGGACATCCTCTGGGAGTTCCTCGCCCTCGGCGACGGCGACCTGGCACTGCAGAACTTCCGGGCCAACAGCACCTTCGCCAGCGAGGAGGGCGAGAGCAAGGCGCACACCTTCCACTGGATCCGCAACCTGGCCGCCCTCGGCACCGTCGACCCGACGGTCACCGCCAACCACCCGCTGGCCAAGGTGTTCAAGAAGGGCAGCGCCCGCGCCTACGTGGCGTCGAACATCACCGCCCAGCCGCTGACCGTCACGTTCTCCGACGGCACCACGCTGGCCGTACCGGCCGGGAAGACCGTCGCCTCCGGCGCGCTGACCTGGAGCGGCGGCAACGCCACCGGCGGCGTGGTCGTGCCGACCGGCCCGCCGCCGACGGACTCCCCGTCGTCCACCCCGACCAGCCCCAGCCCGACGCCGACCAGCCCGAGCCCGAGCCCGACCACCCCGCCGCCGTCGTTGAACCCGACCCAGTACCTGCTCGCCGGCGGCGCGCTCGGCGGCACGGCGGGCAGCGCCGGCACGGTGTCGGTGGCCGCGGCGAACGGCAACCACGACGGCACGCCGACCAACCCGCAGGTGTTCACCGCCACCGGGCTGACCGGCACCTACAACGGCGGCTCGACCGCCTTCGACCTGGCCGTGGACGCGGGCACCGCCGTCGGCAACGGCGTCCAGGCCCGGGTCTCCTACGACCTCACCGGCGACGGCAGCTTCGACCGGGTCGAGACGTACAACTACTACGCCACCGACCCGGTGAGCGGGGTGGAGCACTACCGGCAGACCCAGGGCCTGAAGTCGGCCACCGGCACACTGGGCAACCTGTCCGGCGGCACGGTCAAGGTCGAGGTGTGGAACGCCATCGGCACCGCGGCCACCAGCCTGGGCATCGGCAACACCTCCCAGCTGGTCCTGCCGTACACCGGCAGCAACCCGACCACGCCGCCGCCGACCGATCCCCCGACCGGCTTCACCCCGGACCGGTACCTGACCGGGCGGACGCTCTCCGGCACGGCGGGCACCGCCGCCAACGCCACGGTCACCGCCGCGAACGGCAACTGGGCCGGCAGCCCGCACAACCCGCTGGTCTACACCGCCACCGGGGTCACCGCCACCTACGCCGGCGGGCAGACCCGCTTCGACCTCTTCCTCGATGCTGGCACCAACGTCGGCAACGGCACCGAGGTACGGGTCTCCTACGACCTGACCGGCGACGGCACGTTCGACCGGGTCGAGACGTACAACTACTTCGCCACCGACCCGGTCAACGGCTGGGAGCACTACACCGAGACCAGGGGCCTCTGGTCGGGTGCGGGCACCCTCGGCAACCTGGTCAACGGCACGGTGAAGGTGGAGGTGTGGAACGCCATCGGCAGCACCGACACCGCCCTCGGTATCGGCAACCAGTCGAAGGTGACCCTGCCGTACACCGGCTGACCGCAGGCCAGCACGGGCGCCCCGGCCGTACGGTCGGGGCGCCCTTGTGTTGATCTCCTCCGGGCGGCGTGGGGCAGGATGGCGCGATGACGGACTGGCGAACCGACCGCATCGGCTCGGCCCTGCGCGGAGCGAACCCGACCGTACTGGCCCGCCTGCCCGAGGGCTTCGCGGTCATCGGCGACGTGCAGATGCTGCCCGGCTACTGCCTGCTGCTCAGCGACAAGCCAGGGGTGGGGCGGCTGACCGACCTCCCCCGACCGGCCCGGCTAGCGTTCCTGGCGAGCATGGAACGGCTCGGCGAGGCGGTCGAGCGGGCCTGCGCCGAGCTCGATCCGGCCTTCCGCCGGATCAACCTGGAGATCCTCGGCAACACCGATCCCTACCTGCACGCCCACATCTGGCCTCGCTACGAGTGGGAACCGGCGGAGTTCGTCGGCATGCCGGTCTGGCTCTACCCGCGGGAGCGGTGGCACGACCCGGCGACCGCGCTCGGGCCGCAGCACGACCACCTGCGCACCACCATCACCCGGCATCTCGTCGAAGGGTGACGTAACAGCGTGCGGTGACGGACGGGGCGTAGTACTACTGGACAGTCCTGGGTCAGTCCGCTTCCATTTGGAGTCGCCGATGTCCGTTCGCCGTGTCATGCCGATCATCCAGTCAACGGCCGCGCAGGAGAGCCGCGAATTCTACGGCCTGCTGGGCTTCGAGGAAGTCATGGATCTCGGCTGGATCACGACCTTTGCCTCGCCCTCCAGCCCGGCGGCGCAGGTGAGCGTCATGACCGCCGACAAGACCGCCCCGGTCACCCCCGACCTGAGCGTCGAGGTCGACGACGTGGAGGCGGCGTACGCGGCCATGCGGGACAGCGGCGCGGAGATCGTGCACCCGCTGCAGGACGAGGAGTGGGGCGTACGGCGGTTCTTCGTCCGCGACCCCAACGGCCGCGTCGTCAACGTCCTCAGCCACCGCTGATGCCTAGGGCATCATGACGGCCACGAGCTCGCGCGATCCGGGCCTCGCCCGCCGGCTCTCCCACGTCCGCTGGCTCGGCGGAGGTACCGGAGCGGGAAAGAGCACCCTCGCCCGGGCCCTGGCCGAGCGGTACGACGTGCTGATCTACGACGGCGACCGCGCCGAGCGCGACTACGTCACCCGGTGCACCCCGCGCGAACACCCCCATCTCTGGGCGCTGCTGCAGGCTCCTCCGGAACAGCGGTGGAACGGCCGAAGCGCCCGGGAGATATTCGAAACGATGCCGAGCCTGCACGGCGAAACCTTCGGGTTCGTGGTCGAGGACCTGCTCGCGCTCCCTGCGGGGCGTCCCGTCCTGGTCGACGACTTCCGAGCGCTGCCCCGTGAGGTGGCTCCGCTGCTGTCCTGGCCGGAACAGGCGGCCTTCCTGCTGCCCACGCCCGAGTTCCGGGCAGAGGCGTTGCGGACCCGGTTCGCTGACCCCGCGCGAGCCCGGGCGAACTGGGGAGACGCCGACCACCAAGAGGCGCTCGGCCGGAGACTGGCACGCGACGCGCTGTGGGACGCCGAGATCCGACAGCAGGCCCTCGCGCTGCGGCTACCGCTGGTGCCGATCGACGGCTCCCGCGGCGTACCCGAGCTCGCGGCCGACCTGGCCGTCCGCTTCCGCCTTCCGAGCGTGGCACCGCGCGGGGCTCGTCCCGCTTCTCGGCTACCTTGAGGTGGACATCGCAGCCAGCCCGGCCGACCGGCTGCGCCCGGCCCTCACCGAACCCGCCTGACCTCCGTCCACCGGTGGGCGCTCTCTGATCATCGTCGCTGGTTGCCGAACTGCGCGCGCAGGTTGGCCAGTTCGGCTTCGGTGCCGATGTCGGATCGCCGGCCGGGCTGGTCCACGTATTGGCGGATGGCGTCCGCGAAGAACGCCGGATCCACCTGCATCTGGCCGACCGGTAGTTGGAGCGGTACCGGGCGGGCGCCCTGCGCGGTACCACTCATCGAATAGAGCGTCACGTTGCGCGGTCGACGGCCGGTGGGCGGCGGTGGGCTGCCGGGAAGCAGGTCGTTCCAGCCGATCCGCTGCCGGAAGTCCATCCGCTGCACCGTTATCCCGTCGGCGTCGAGCGTGATGCGCGGCCGGCTGCTGAGCACCAGCACGGCGGCGAGCACGCCGAACACCAGGAGCACCGCGGTCAGCGCGGAGAGATCCCACTCGACCGGGCGTGTCCCGTCGGCGCCGGGCGCGCGTTCGGTCAGCACCAGGCCGCCCCCGATCCAGGCCACGATGATGGCGACGGTCCCGCCGTCGTGCGGAGCGGCGGACACGACGAAGCTGCGGCTGCGGGCATCGAGCCGGAACGAGGCGGGCCGGCGCGGGACGGACCGGAGGACGACCAGCTGGTACAGACCGGCCGGCACCCCCACGCTGGCGGCATAGACCATGAGCACGGCCGGCACAGCCACGCCATCCGGGTGTATCCGCTCGGTCAGCGGGGTCGCCCAGGCGGTCGCCGCCAACCGCAGCCCGAACGCCAGCAGCCCGAAGGGCAGGGCGAGCAGGCGAGGACGATTGACCGACACACCCGCAGCGTATGGCCGGCGCACCACCTGCCGAGCGGCGCGATCATGGCACCTTCACTCGCGCCATGTCTCACGGCTCTCGCACGCCATCACGAATCTCCGCCGCAGCAGGCTCGCGCAACCGGGCCAGTTCGGCTTCGGTGCCGATGTCGGATCGCCGGCCGGGCTGCTCCACGTAGCGGCGGATGGTGTTCGCCAGGAACGCGGGGTCCACCTGCAACCGGCCGACGGGCAGCAGGTCCGGCCGGGGCCGGCCGCCCAGGGTCGGGCCGTTGGTGCGGTAGAGCCACAGGTTGCGGGGCCGGCGACCGGGCGGGGGCGGCGGACCGCCGGGAGCCAGCTCATGCCAGCCGATGAACCGGCGGGACGCCAGCCGCTGCACGGTGATGCCGTCCGGGCTCAGCGCCACCCACGGCCGGTCGACCAGCAGCAGCACCACGGCGAGCGCGGACAGCACGACCACGGTGAGGACCGAGATCAAGGCGGCCTCGTCGAACTCGGCCAGGCGCATCCGGTCCCCGCCGGGCACCCGCTCGGTCAGCACCGCGCCCCCCGCGATCCAGAGCACGATGATGGCGGTCCCACCGAGGTCCGGGCCGGCCGGGGCGAGGAAGGTGCCGCGGTCGAGCCGGAACGACGCGGGACGGCGCGGGACCGCCCGCAGCACGCTCAGGTGGTACAGGGCGACCGGGACCCCCAGGCTGGCGGCGAGCGCGGCGAGCCAGATCGGCAGACCCACGAGGGTCGGGCGCACCTGCCAGGTCAACGGGGTCACCCAGAACGTCGCAGCCAGCCGCAGCGCGAACGCCAGCAGCCCGAAGGGCAGGGCCAGCAGCCGAATCCGATTCACCGACACGCGAGCAGCGTAGGGCCGCCGTGCCAGGGGCGGGTGCCCGCGCCCGGGTCAGTCCCAGCGGCGGGCGGTGGCGTCGAACAGCTGCGAATCGCTGGCGACCGGGATGACGCAGAGCAGGTGCCCGCCGGGCGCCCGGAGCACCTGGCAGTCCTGCCAGCGGGAGACCGGCGTGGCCCCGAGCCGGACCAGCCGGTCGACCTCGGCGGCCGGGTCGTCCGTCTCGATGTCCACGTGGTAGCGGGGCGCGTCGTCCACCGACTGGACGGCGGCGACCAGGCCGGGTACGACGTTGGGCAGGCCGGTGAACTCCGGCTCGCCGGGAACGGCCCGCGGCGACGTGCCGAGCGCCGCCGACCAGAAGGCGACGGCGTCCGGCGCGGACTGCTCGGGGGCGTCGATGATCAGGGCGTAGAGGCGGGACCGGTGCATCCGGCGAGTCTAACGACGATCATCATCGATGACAGTCCCGGCAGGTCAGGAGGGGCGCAGGTGGACGGGGCGCGCCTTGCGGCCCGTCTCGTACGCCTCCCGGGCCGCCCGCGCCGCCGGCACCGTGGACACCTCCGCCACCGGTACGTCCCACCACGCCCCGCCGTCCGGTCCCGGCTCCATCGGGTCCGTCGCCACGTACACCACGGTGGTCCGGTCCGCCGCCTTCGCCGCGGCCAGCCCGGCGTGCAGCTCGGCCATCGTGCCGGCCCGGATAACCTGGGCACCGAGGCTCGCCGCGTTGGCCGCGAGGTCGACCGGCAGCGGGTCGCCGGTGTGGTCCCGGTAGGCGGTGCCGAGCCGCTGCGCGCCGACGCCCTCCGACAGCCGGCCGATCGAGGCGAAGCCCTGGTTGTCGACCAGCACCACCACCAGCTTCACCCCCTCGGCGACGGCGGTGACCAGTTCGCTGGGCAGCATCAGGTAGGAACCGTCACCGACCAGGACGAACACCTCCCGCTCCGGCGCGGCCAGCTTCACCCCGATCCCACCGGCGATCTCGTAGCCCATGCAGGAGTAGCCGTACTCGACGTGGTAGGCCTTGGGGTCGGCGCTGCGCCACAGCTTGTGCAGGTCGCCCGGCATCGACCCGGCCGCGCAGACCACCACGTCACGCGCCGCGACCCGACCGCGAATCGCCGCACTAACCTGGCTCTGTGCGGACTTCGTTGCTCGATGTGCTGGCGGACCGGATCCTCATCGCCG
>NZ_JBSGJR010000103.1:0-14768 GCF_053605645.1 Micromonospora sp. NPDC003776 | reverse complement strand
CTCGAGTACCCCGAAGGGCCTTTCCGCTCGACTTGCATGTGTTAAGCACGCCGCCAGCGTTCGTCCTGAGCCAGGATCAAACTCTCCAACAAAAAATTAGAGAAAATCCTGACAACAAAAGTGTTGCCAAAGGAATCCCAACCAGCCAGACACAAGCCTGACCAGTCCGGGGTAATAAATCAATTTGGCACTGGCTTATCAAGCACCCTGTTGAGTTCTCAAAGAACAACCACACACCATCCGGAAACCCCCACCAGGAGGACCCCCGTCCGGGGCATCTCGTTCACCGCACCCGCCGCTCTCGCGCTGGGCACTTTTACTACGTTACCTCACCGTCTCTGCCGTGTCAAACCGTGTGTCCCGGTCTGTCATGCTTCGTACGGGTCGGCACCGCTGACCCCGCGCAGCAGCGAACCGCTGTGCTTGATCATCGGATTTGGCAGGACGGCCGCTGCGGTCTCCCGCTCGCTCGTCCGTTTCCCTGCCGGCCGTAAACCTTACCCGGTCGGTTCCGCTCCACCAAATCCGCCCTGCGGCGTTTCAGCGGGCCCCGCCCGGACCGGTGCCTGGGGATGCGACTCCCTCGGCTCCGGTGCCATCCTCGGTCCTGGACCCTCGGGCTTTCGTCCCGTTTGCCCCGTTCCGCGCTGGCAGAGAGAAAGTTACGCGGTTTCAGGTTTGATCGTCAAATCCGTGGGTAGCGTCCCGCGTCACATCATCATCATCCGACTATCTGGCCTGCTCAACGGGCGGACGCTGCATCGCGTCAGGCGGTCAGGCGCCGGGTCGGGGCCGGCGGCCAGCGAGCCAGCCGCGGACGCCGAGCACCCCGACCGTCGTACCGATGGCCAGCGAGGCCGCGATGAGAAGCGCGTGCACCCACAGGAAGCTGGTCGCGCCGCCCTCGCCGACCGTGCCGGTCGACCAGGAGCGCGGGTCGTTCCAGATGGCGACCGCGAACCTGGGCCAGATCACCCAGGTCCACACACCGACCCCGACGAGGAAGAGCGACCAGCCGCGCGACAGCACCATGGCTGGCCAGTATGCCAGCGGTACCGGCACCGCGAACCGCGCTGTCGGCGCAGGTCAGCGGGGCTGCTCCCAGGTGCCGTGGTGAAGCGTGCGAAAGGTCAGCGAGTACCGCAGGTCCGGCACCAGCGGGATGCTGTGCTGCCAACTGGACCGCGCCGCCGCGCTCAGCACGTACCCGGAGCGGGGCGCCAACTCCAGCTCGTACACCCGGCGGTCCTCGCCGCGGCCCCGCTGGAACCGCAACAGGCAGGCGGAGGCCAGCGAGAGGCCGACGACGGTCGGCCCGAACGCGGGCGCGTCCCGGTGCCAGCCGATGACCGAGCCCGGCGGGTACCGGGTGACCAGCGTCTGCGCCAGGTCGCCGGGTTCGAGACCGGCGAGCGCGGCACAACGGTCGCGGACCGGACGCAGCGCCACCGGCAGCGCCTCGGTGGCGGTGAGCTGGAACGAGCCGTAGTCGTAGCGGTAGCCGTACTGCCGGACGGTCCGACGGGCGATCTGCCCGTGCATCTCCACGGTGCGGATGTCGAGCGCGTCGAGGGTGGCGAGCAGCGACCGTTCCTCGTCCTCATCGACCAGGTCCGGCTGGTACGACAGGCCCGCCGGCCGCTCGTGGATCCCGCGCATCCTGCCCACCCGGACGACGGTAGCGGCGGCCCGGCGGCGCACCCGGGGGTTAGCCGGCTGGTGGAGTCGGGCAAGTTTCCCGTCACGACGACATCGGAGGTGTGCTGTGCAGCCGTTCAATCCGTGGAGCTGGCGGGACCCGTCCGCGCTCGCCGGTGGCTACGACCAGACCAGTCCGGAGGGAGTGCCCCGGCAGCGGGCGGAGGACGACACCGACCGAGGGCCGCACGCGCCGGGCCCGGGGACGCCGATCGACCTCACCGGCTACCACGTCGAGGCGACCGACGGCCGGATCGGCTCGATCGACGCGGCGAGCGAGGACGCCGGCGCCGGTTACCTGGTGGTGGACACCGGGCCGTGGATCTTCGGCCGGAAGGTGCTGCTGCCCGTCGGCACGGTGGCCCGGGTCGACCACCTGGACCGGGTCGTGCACGTGGACCGCACCCGGGAGCAGGTGAAGGAGTCCCCGGCCTTCGACCCGGACGACTTCGACCGCCCCGAGTACCGGGAGCGGGTGGGCAGCTACTACGCCGAGAGCTACCGCCGGGACTGAGCGGGCCGGACGACGCGGCGGCCGGGTGAGCCGCCGCGCTGGGGTGTGCGCGGGGAACGGTCGAGCGGCTACGGTGTGAGGCATGGTCCGGCCGAGCACGTGCACCCCGGAGACCGTCGACGGTCTCCCGGCGGTTGCCGCTCCGGTTCTCCCGGCCCGTGTCGACGACGGTCGGGAGCAGATCCTCGACGTACTCCGTGCCGGTGGGCTGCGGTTCCGCGCCGGCGGGCGATGGCGGCGCTCGTTCTGACGAGCCGACTCCACTGATCCGGGTCCGAACCCGGGTCGTTTCCGCGCGCCCGCGCGTCCCAGCCACCGATCAGCACGAAAGGCGTACGACCATGTCCGTGACACGGATGCTCACCGGGGACCGCCCGACCGGGCGGCTGCACCTCGGCCACTACGTCGGCAGCATCGCCAACCGGGTGCGGCTGCACCAGCGGTACGAGAGCTTCTTCATCATCGCCGACCTGCACATGCTGACCACGAAGAACACCCGCGAGGACATCGAGCAGGTGTCCCGTAACGCCCGGGAGATGGTCACCGACATCCTCGCCGCCGGCGTGGAGCCGGACCGGGCGACCTTCTACCTCCAGTCGGCGATCCCCGAGGTCGGCGACCTGAACACCCTCTTCCAGAACCTGGTCACCGTGCCGCGGCTGGAGCGGGTCCCGTCCCTGAAGGAGATGAGCCGCGACGCCGGCAAGGAGGAGATGCCGTACGGGCTGCTCGGCTACCCGGTGCTCCAGGCGGCCGACATCCTCTGCGTGAAGGGGCAGGCCGTCCCGGTGGGGAAGGACAACGCGGCGCACGTCGAGGTGACCCGGGAGATCGCCCGGCGCTTCAACCACCTCTACGGCGAGGTCTTCCCGGTGCCCGAGCTGATCATGTCGGAGACGCCCACCCTGGTCGGCACGGACGGCCAGGGGAAGATGAGCAAGAGCAAGGGCAACGCGATCGCGCTCTCCGACGACGCGGCCACCGTGCGCCGCAAGGTGATGAGCATGTACACCGACCCGAACCGGGTCCGGGCCGACGTGCCCGGGACGGTGGAGGGCAACCCGGTCTTCGCGTACCACGACGTGTTCAACCCGGACCGGGCGCAGGTCGAGGAGCTGAAGGCGCGCTACCGGGCCGGGCGGGTCGGCGACGTGGAGGTCAAGGAAGCCCTGGCGGTGGCGCTCAACCGGTTCCTCGAACCGGTCCGGGAGCGGCGCGCCCGGTTCGCGGGGCAGTCCGGACTGGTCGACGAGCTGATCTACGAGGGCACCGAACGGACCCGGGCCGAGGTCCGCCGGACCCTCGTCGAGGTCCGCCGGGCGATGGGACTGACCAGCGCGTACACCCAGATGCGGCGGCGGGCCGAGCGGTACCGCAAGGCGGTCGCCACGCCGGTCTGACCATTCCGGTACGCCGATCGGCCGGCCCGGGGAAGGGCCTTGCACCGCCCCCGGGCCGGCCGGTTAGGCTGCTGGCATGACCAGCTCGCACGCGCCCCTGCCGACGTCCCCCGACGTCCAGCTCGGCGCGCTGCGACGCGGGCGGTCCCGCGACCGCCTGCGCTGAGCATTCCCCTCTGCGACCGGCGGATCGAGCCGCCGGTCATCGCCGATCGTCCTCGGTCCGCCCGCATCCCGTAGTCCGGTGATCCGCGTGCGGCGGATCCGAGCGAGATCGGCGTACCCATGGATCTGGAGAAACTGCTGACCGACCGGCTGGCGCCGGCGTTCGAGACGGTGGCCGGCGTACCGGTGGATCCGGTCGTGCGGCGCTCGCAGCGCGCGGACTTCCAGTCCGACGCGGCGCTGGCGCTGGCCCGTCGGCTCGGCCGGCCGCCGCGGACGATCGCCGCCGAGGTGCTGGAACGCGCGGAGCTGGCCGACCTGTGCGCCGCGGCGGAGGTCTCCGGGCCCGGCTTCCTCAACCTGACCGTCGCCGACGGGGCGCTGGGCGGTCTGGTCTCCGCGCTGGCCACCGATCCGCGGCTCGGGGTGCCGGAGTCGACCGCGCCGGAGACCGTGGTGGTTGACTACTCGGCGCCGAACGTGGCGAAGGAGATGCACGTCGGGCACCTGCGGTCGACGGTGATCGGCGACGCGGCGGCCCGGCTGCTGGAGTGGCTCGGGCACCGGGTGGTGCGGGCCAACCACCTGGGCGACTGGGGCACCCCGTTCGGGATGCTGATCGAGCACCTGGTGGACCTGGGCGAGGCCGAGGCGACGCAGGAGCTCTCCATGGGCGACCTGGACTCGTTCTACAAGGCGGCGCGGGCCAAGTTCGACGCCGACGAGGGGTTCCGCGAGCGGTCCCGGCGGCGGGTGGTGGCGTTGCAGGGCGGCGACGAGGCGACGCTGCGGCTCTGGCGGCTGCTGGTCGAGCAGTCCGAGCGGTACTTCCTGACCGTGTACGACCTGCTCGACGTGACCCTGACCGAGCGGGACTTCCACGGCGAGAGCAGCTACAACGACCTGCTCGACCCGGTGGTGGCGGACCTGGACCGGCTCGGGCTGCTGCGGGAGAGCGACGGTGCCGCCTGCGTCTTCCCGCCCGGGCAGGTGGGCCGGGACGGCGAGCCGCTGCCGCTGATCGTGCGCAAGTCCGACGGCGGGTACGGCTATCCGGCGACCGACCTGGCGGCGATCCGGCACCGGACCGGGACGCTGGGCGCGACCCGGCTGCTCTACGTGGTCGGCCTGCCGCAGCGGCGGCACTTCGAGATGGTGTACGCGGCCGCGGCGCAGGCCGGTTGGCTGGTGCCGCCGGCCCGGGCGGAGCACATCGGGTTCGGTTCGATCCTCGGGCCGGACGGGCGGATGCTGCGCAGCCGGGCCGGGGAGTCGGTGAAGCTGGTCGGCCTGCTCGAGGAGGCGGTGGCCCGGGCGACGGCGCTGGCCCGGGAGCGGAACCCGGAGCTGGGCGAGGCGGAGACGGCCGAGGTGGGTCGGGCCGTCGGCATCGGCGCGGTCAAGTACGCCGACCTCTCCAGCGACCGGCACAAGGACTACGTGCTGGACTGGGAACGGATGCTGGCGCTGGACGGCAACACCGCGCCCTACCTCCAGTACGCGTACTCCCGGATCCGGTCGATCTTCCGGCGGGCCGGGGTGGCGGCGCGGCCGGACGCCGGGATCACGCTGGCCGAACCGGCCGAGCGGGCGCTCGCGTTCGAGCTGGTCGGGTTCGGCGCCGTGGTCGCCGAGGTGGAGCGGAGCCTGGAGTTCCACCACCTGGCCGCCTACCTCTACCGGCTCGCCGCCGCGTTCAGCGCCTTCTACGAGCGTTGCCCGGTGCTGCGGTCGGACGGGCCGGTACGGGAGAGCCGGCTGGTGCTCTGCGAGCTGACCGCGCGGGTGCTGCGGCAGGGGCTGTACCTGCTGGGCATCCGCACGCCCGAGCGGATGTAGCCGGATCGACCGTTCAGGGCCGGCCCGTCATTTCCGCGGTCAGCCCGCCGTCCAGGTCTGCACCTCGACCAGATTGCCCTCCGGGTCACGCAGGTAGGCCGAGCGGACGCCCCAGCCGGGCCGGTCGGCGGGCGCGGCGACGACCGCGTCCGCCGGCAGGGCCGCGACGGTGACGTCGACGTCCGGCACGGGTACGACCACCAGGATCCCGCCGTCGCCCCGGCCGATCGGCAGCACCGCCTCGGCGGCCCGCCGGCCGAGCAGGGCGAGCACGGTCTCGCCGCCCGCGTCGAAGCTGGCGTACTCGAAGTCGGCGACGACCTTCTCCGGCTCGCCGAGCAGTCCGGTGTAGAAGCGCAGGGTGGCCGGGAAGTCGTCGGCGACGACGCGGGCGTGGACACTCATGCTCCGGACCCTAACGGCGTACCCGAACCAACGGCGTCCTCTGGACCTACGCCTCGGCAACGGCTCGTTCGCGGCCCGGGTCAAGGCCGGCTCGGGCGGGAACATGTACAAGGTCATCGTCTGATCGGAACGCTCGGCGGAACGCCTCCCAGAGGCACGTCGGCCGGGAGGCGTTCTCGTTTCCGATCCGGATCGGTCAATTGTCGGACCGGCCGCAACCGGCCCGGACGTCAAAGCGTGTGGGCTGCGACGGCCGAACGGCGCCGCACACGGGGAGAGGGAGAGGCGGCCTGATGTCATGGTGGTCGAGGAGTTGACGTTGACGTCCGACGGCGTCGAGGGATCGGACTTCGACGAGTTCTACCGCGCCCGCTTCCAGGGCCTCACCCTTCAGCTCTACGCCTACGTCGGCGATCTGACGGAGGCGCAGGATCTGGTCCAGGAGGCGTTCTGCCGCGCCTTCGAGCGGTGGAAGAAGATCAGCCGGTACGACGACCCGAGCAAGTGGGTGCGGCAGGTGGCCTGGAACCTCGCCACCAGCCGGTTCCGCCGGCGCCGCACCGCCGCCGCCTTCCTGCGCAAGCAGCGGCAGGTCGTCGTGGAGGGGCCGGGACCCGACCGGGTGGCCCTGGTCCGCGCGCTCTCCGCCCTCCCGCCCACGCAACGCCGGGCCGTGGTGCTGCACCACATGGGCCAGCTCTCCGTCGCCGAGATCGCGGCTCAGGAGGGCGTACCCGAGGGAACGGTCAAGTCCTGGCTGAGCCGTGGACGGGCGGCGCTGGCCAGTCAGTTGAGAGGGGATGTGTGATGACCGAGCACGACGACGAACTGCTGATCGGCCGCGCGTTCGACGAGTTCACCGCCGACGCGGCACCGGCGGTGCGCGCCCCCGGCGGGGTACGCGCCGAGGTGGCCCGGCGCCGCCGAAACCGGATGGTCACGCTGATCGCCACGACCGGTCTGGTCGTGATACTGCCGGCCGGAGCGTTCATGGGGACCGGCCGGGGGCAGCCGGACCTGACCGGCGCGAGCGCCTCACCGGTGACGAGCGAGACGACACCGTCTCCGACGCCGAGCGCCAGCGCGTCGGCCACCGGCACGCCGACACCGACCACGGCCCCGTCGTCCGGGCCCGACCGGTCGATCAGCCTGGCGCAGCTGACCGCCGCCCCGGTGGGGGTACCGGTGTGGCCGTGGAGCGGCGCGGACCAGGTGAGCTGCGCGAGCGGCCGGGTGCAGCTGCGCGCGGCCGGGGACGTGGCGGCGTCCCGGGTGGGAGTGGTGGCGATCGTCCGGAGCAATCTGGACGACGACGCCGGGCTGGAGACCGCCGCCCTGCTGCGCTGCGGGTACGGCGCGGAACAGGTGGTCGCCTTCGACCGGGACGACAGCGGCCAGATCATCACGCTCGGCCAGGTGGTCGCGACCGACCAGACCACCCAGGCCATCGTCCGGATCGCCGGGCGCAGCCGGGGCGGGGTGACGGCCACCGTCGGCGACACCCGCGCCGCCGACGTCCAGCAGCGCCAGGACCGGTCGTACGCCTGGAACGGCCGACGGTTCACGCAGGTCGCCGGTCCGCGGGCCTTCCCGCGGGCGACGCATCCCGCGGACCTGGGCCTGACAGTGGCGGAACCGGTGGCGCAGCCGGTGACCGGGGCGTGCGACGGTCAACTGCGGGCGGTGTCGGTCACCTTCACCGTGACGAACCACAGCACGTACCGTTCCGGCCGCTTCTACCTGGAGTGGCGCGGCGGTGCCTTCCTGCCGAACGGCGAGTACGACTCGCCCTACTGGTTGGACACGCCCGGTGACCCGGCGTCCGACGGCGGGTACCGCCCGCTGGAACGGGGGGAGATCGTCCAGCTCACCTACACCTTCAAGATCGACGCCTGCGTCACGGACTGGGGCTTCACCACCGACATCCACAGCGACACACCGGATCCGGACGACTCGAACAACCACGCCGTCTGGCGCCTCCGGATCAGCTGACCACCGGGGCCGGCTCTTCGGGCACCGAGGGCCGGCCCCGCCGCCGGATCGTTCAGCGTGCGCTGGTGAGGGCGAGGCGCACGCCCAGACCGAGAAGCACGAGCCCGCTCACCCCGTCGACGGCGCGACGTACGGCCGGGCGGGCGAACAACCGCCGCAGCCCGGCGACCAGGGTGGCCACGGCCAGGAACCAGGCGCCGGTGATGGCGACGGCCACCACCGACAGGGCCACCGTGTCGACGAGGCCGGGGTCGGCCGGCAGGAACTGCGGCAGCAGCGCGACGAAGAAGACCGCCGCCTTGGGGTTGAGGATGTTGCAGAGCAGGCCGTCCCGGAACGCGGCCCAGCGGCCCGGGCGGGCGGCGGCCGGCGCGGCCGGCTCCGGCGGGACGTCTCCGGCGCGCCGCGCCGAGACGAGCGACCTGAACCCGAGGAACGCCAGGTAGGCCGCCCCGACCAGCTTGACGACGGTGAAGGCGACCGGGACCAGGGTCACCAGCGCGGCGACTCCCGAGGCGGCGGCGACCGCCCACCCGAACACCCCGGCGGCGACCCCCGTCGCGGCCAGCGTGCCGTGGGCGCGGCCCGAGACGGCCGAGTGCCGGACCACCACGGCGAAGTCCGGCCCGGGGGACATCGCGCCGAGCACGATGACCCCGCCGAAGGCGAGCAGCTGCGGGGTCGTGGTCACCGGTTCCTCCTTCATGGAGCGAGTGTCCTGCACCGCCGCCGCGGGAAGGCTTCCGTCGGATGTCCGTCTGCTGTGGATGGTGGTGGTACTCACCGTAGTCATCGTCGCGGATGCGATGTTAGTCTGCCCCGGCCAGGAATGATCACGGTAAGCGACCGGGGGACACATGGGGGCCGGCGTTCCGAGCGCGGGGGGCTTGCTGGATCCGGACGGCGCCATGGATCGGCTGGCGGCGTGGAAGGGCCGCATCGACCAGCTCGCGGCAGACACCAAGGCGATGAGCGACCGGCTCCACGAGCTGCGGGTCACCGTTGCCGACGGCAACGGGTTGGCGGAGGTGACCGTCGACTCCTCCGGGGCGTTGCTGGACCTGCGGCTGGGTCCGCGGATCCAGCGGGTCGCTCCCGACGTCGTCGCCAGGACGATCATGGACACCATTCGGACGGCCAAGCGACAGCTCGCCGAGCGGTCGCAGGAGATCATCGCCGAGACGGTGGGCACCGAGTCGGCCGCGGCGCGGGCGATCGCCGAGCGGGTCGGGCAGCAGCTGCGCGACGCCGATCCCGCCGCGGACAGCCCCGACGAGCCGTACGGTCGGTGGTGAGCGGGATGGCCGAAGGTTTCGCGGTCGACGCGGACCAGATCCGCGCGCACGCCCGCAACGTGGAGGCGGTGAAGGGCCGGTTTGACGCGGTCAAGACCGCCAGCGCGCACATCGCCCAGAACGACGAGGCCTACGGGCTGCTCTGCGCGTGGATGCCCGCCATCCTGGAGGGCCGGCACAAGCGCCAGGACGAGCTGATCGCGTACGTCGAGGAGAACCTGGCGCTGGTCGTGCAGGGGCTGCGGAAGACCGCCGACAACTACGACAACGCCGACGCCGACGCCGACACCACGATCCGCAAGGCGGGTGGCGGCCTGACGAGGTCCGTGCAATGACCGACACGTCGCTGATCGCCGACGTCCAGTCCACCCGCAAGCCGTGGACCGGGGCCGCGCTGGCCGACAGCTTCCAGGGGTTGGTCGATGCCATCCACAGCGACGGCTGGGTCGACGACCTGATCGCGGGGGCGGCGTTCGGGGTCGAGGTCGCGGCCACCGTGATGGACCCTTTCAGCGCGCTGCTGGCCAACGGGCTGGGCTGGGCGATGGAATACTTCGAGCCGCTGCGGCAGATCCTCGACGAGCTCGCCGGCATGCCGGACGTGGTCGCCTCGCACGCGGCCACCTGGGACAACATGGCCGCCGCACTGCAGGGCATGGCCACCGACCTGAAGTCCTTCGTCGACGGCGACATGCCGCACTGGCAGGGGCGGGCCGCCACGGCTTACCACGACCTGATGGAACACAACGTGGAGGCCATCAACGGGCTCGGCGGCGTCTCCGCCGCCATGGCCGCCGCCACCCAGGCCGCCGGGAACCTGGTGATGTTCACCCGCGACATCGTGCGGGACCTCATCGCCGACCTGGTGGCCCGGGTGATCGTGTGGGCCGTCGAGGCGATCTTCGTGGTCACGATTCCGGTGATCGCCTCGCAGATCGCGGCGGCCGTCGTCAAGTGGGCCGGGCGCATCCTGACGTACGTCATGGCCCTGGTCACCAGCCTGACCAACCTCTCGAAGCTCCTGGACGGCTAGGCCCGACGATGGCGAAACCTCACACCCCGCACGGCGGCGGGCACGGCGACGGACCGAACCCCCGGCCACACGGCGAGGGCGACGGCGAAGGTGACGGCAACACTCCCTCTGGGCGACGCCGCAGTACCACCGAGGTCCCCGAGAACGTCAGCCGGGCGCAGGAGACCGTCGCCGAGGAAGCCCGGCACGGCCGCCCGGGCGGCGACCAGGGCGGATCCCAGGGCAAGCCCCCGGGCAGCGACAACGGCTACGAAACTCCCAAGCCCGGCACTCCCGAGTACAACCGCCGGGTGGAGGAACTGGCCGCCGACCCGGCCCACAATGGAAAGATCAGCGCGAAGTCACGGCGGGAGGCGGAGGTCGGTCTCGAGGCCGAGGCGCAGGGCAAGGTTCCCGGCCCGATCCGCCGCGCCGAACTCGACAACACTGATCCTGCCTTCCAGAAGGATCAGGGCGAGTTCTTCGACGCCAACGGCGACAACTGGGATGTCAAGAGCCCCGTCGACACCTTCCCGGCAGGACGAATGGCCGGCCAGCCAATGCCCGAGGGTACGAGGGGCCGTTACAACGGCGAAGAGTTCGAGCAGAAGCTCACCGACGAGGTGGGCGGTGGGCAGCGTGTCATCATCGACAGCAAGAACCTGTCGCCGAGCTCGCTGGCCGACCTCAAGGGGCGGGTCGCCGGCAACAAGGACTTGGACGGCAAGGTGGTGTTCCTCGAATGAGCAGGTACAAGCAGAGCAGCGCGGACGTGACCCGTTGGCCCGACAGCCCGGAGGCCAGGGAGGCGCTCGAGGAGTGGTTCGCCGCCGTTGCCACGGACGCCACGTCGTACCTGTCGGGTGACTTCCTCGATTTCCGGGGCGCCGACCTGAGCACCATCGACCTGACCGACGCCTACCTGGCGAGTGCCTGCCTGGCCGGCGTCCGGTTCGAGGATGCCAACCTCGGCGGTGCGAACCTGACCAACGCGGAGCTTGAGGACGCCGACCTGAGCTTTGCCGACCTGGCCAAGGCGGAACTGGTCGGATGCTCCGCCACGAACGCCCGCTTCCGCGCGGCGCGGCTGTTCGCGACGGAACTCGACGACGCCGTTCTGGCGGGCGCCGACCTCAGCCACGCCATCCTCAACTCGGCCAAGCTCTACAAGACCGATCTGCGCGGGGCCAACCTGGAATTCGCGAGTCTCCGGTGGTGCACTCTGGGAGGCAGGAACATGCCCGCCATCCTCAGCGGGGCGAGGATGTTCGGGTGCCAGCTCGAGGGCGCGAAGGGGGCTGTCATCGGTCCCGTCCTGGTCGACGAGGACGGGGTCCGGTCGCTCGACGGCGCCGAACTGGAGGCATGGTTCGTGGAGCGGGGCGCGGAAAGCATTCAGGTGGTGTCCGGGGGGGCGTAACAGGACCTACCCTGCCGATCTCGGGTGGGACGCGCCGCGGCCGGCGACGGAGGCAGCAGCCATGGATGCGACGACCTACGCGGCGATCACCGAGGTGTGCGCGCGACTCGCGGGTCGGCTGTCCGATGATCCGCTGGGCGCCCTGCGCGATCAGTACGCCGCGGGTGAGTGGCAGCTGGGCGATGACACCCTCCTGCTCAGCCTGGCGTGCGAGCAGGTCCGAATCACCCGCGAGGAACGGGATCTGATCCGGGGGCGGCCTGGGTCTACGTGGTGCGGGGGGCCAGGGGCACCGACGAACTCAAAGCGTTCTCGGGCCTGACTGCCGTGCTCTGGACCGACCTGAGGGCGAAGTGGCCGGTCGAAGTGGTGGCCGAGGACGGCGCGCTGACGCCGTACCAGGCCGCCGCACTGGCTGCCGGGCAGCTGATCTGGACCGTCTGAAGCGAGTTCATGCCGGCCTTGCCGTCGATCAGGCTGAGGGTGCCGCTCGAGGCGGAACTGCTCGGCCCCCGGGGCTCGGTCACCGCTGCTTCTTCTTGGCGACGGCCTCGCGCCAGATCAGTCCGGCGATGCTGGGCCTGACCTCGGTGGTGATCACCGCCATGGCCCGCCGCACGAACCGGTCGTCGCTGAGCTGGGCCACCATGCTGGCCGCCAGGTCGGTCCGCGACGTGAACAGCCCGTCCGCGACGTCCTCGACGACCTGGTATCCCGTGACGGTCGGGTGGTCGAACAGCCCGGACGGCCGGACCAGGGTCCAGTCCAGACCACTCTCCCGCACGATCGCCTCCATGCGGCGCATGTCCTCGTGCGCGGTACGCCCCAACCTCCGGTTGAACAGCGGGTCCATGACGTTGTTGAAGAAGAACTCGCCGGTCGGCCGCCAGCTCGGGTCCATGACGCTGGAGCTGATGGTGATCAGCCGCCGTACGCCGTGCCGCTGCATCGCCGCCACGATGTTCGCGTTGCCCTGCGAGTAGACGGTGATCGGCTTCGGGGTGAGCGGGACGCCCAGACTCGACAGGACCGCATCGCTGCCGGCGACGGCGCGGTCCACTGCCTCGGGGTCGCTGACGTCGGCGGTGATCACGGTGAGACCGGCGCGGGGCTGGACGACGCCGGGGCGGCGGGTGACGGCGGTGACCTCGTGGCCGGCGGCCAGGGCCTGCTCGGTCAGCCGGCGGCCGGTCGGGCCGGTGGCGCCGAAGACGACGGTACGCATGGGTTCGCTCCTCCTGGTCGGTTGACGGTGTTGACCGTGCCGCGTGCGGAGCGCAATATTCAACCGTGCTGAATAAAACCCGGGGCCGGCCGCGCGGCAACCCCGACACCAAGGCCCGCATCTCCTCGGCCGCCCGGGAGTTGTTCCTGCGGCACGGCTACCGGGGGACCACCGTCCGGGCGATCGCCGCCGCCGCAGGCGTCGACTCGGCGCTCATCAGCTACCACTTCGGCTCCAAGCAGGGTCTCTTCGGCCAGTCCCTGAACCTGCTGTGCGTGGAGTCCGACGCCCTCGACGAGGCCCTGCGCGGCGACCGGGCCGGCCTCGCCGACCGGCTCCTCACCGCCGTCACGACGCTCTGGGACGCCACCGCCCCCACGGAGAACCGGATGGCGCTGGCGGACGACGACACGATGCGCGCCTTCCGCAGCTACCTGGAAAGTGATCTGCTCGTCCGCGTTGCTGAATTTCTCGGCGGTCCCGACGCGACCGAGCGCGCCACCGCGGCGGTCGGAGTGATCGGCGGCCTGATCTTCACCCGCTACCTGAACCCGATCCCGGCCGTCGCGCAGTTGCCGTCGAGCGAGATCCCGCGGATCTTCGGGCCGGCACTGCGGGCGGCCCTGCACACCCGGGCGGTCCGGCCCCGCTGAGATGGCGGTGCCTCTTAACCTGACCGCTCCCGGAGACGCTTCGACCGCGCTACGCCGGATAAAAGGAAGCCCCCGACCTCGCCATACCGGCTGGTCGGGGGCTTCCTTTCCTGCTCTGCGCGCCCGAAGGGACTCGAACCCCTAACCTTCTGATCCGTAGTCAGATGCTCTATCCATTGAGCTACGGGCGCTTGTTGCTCGGCCAGTCTACACACCCGGCTTTCGCGCGGAGACTCCGGGATTCGAACCCGGGAGGGGCTTTAAAACCCCAACCGCATTAGCAGTGCGGCGCCATAGACCAGACTAGGCGAAGTCTCCCTGGTGGCCCGGAGACCACCGCGCCCGAGGATACAGGTCCGCACCCGCTCGGGGCAAAGCGACTACCGGTACCTCCGCCGGCCGGTGCGTTTCCCCCGTGTGCGAGGTCACGTACGGGACTACGCTCCATCGATATGCAGGAGCAGCCGCCGAGCGATCCGCCCCGCCGCGAGCCCGCCACCAGCACCCGGCGGAGCCGCTCCACCAAGCCGACTTTCACTCCGCCACCGGTGCCGGCACCGTCCGCCGACCCGGCCGACGACGATCCCGCACCCCGGACCCGCCGGACCAAGGCCGCTCCGACCGTGCTGTTCCAGCCGCCCGACCCCACGCTGGCCGGGCCGCCCGCGGGCGGCCCCGTCCGGGCTGCTTCCGGACCCGTACCGGCCGCCGCGCCGCGCCCCCGCCCCGCCACGGAGGTCAACTCGGGAGAAGCGGCCGCGCTCGAAGGCCCGACCCGGGCAGGCGAGCGAACGGCGACCCGCGCCGCACCGGCCACGGAACCAGGCATGGCGAAACCATCCGCGAACAAGCCCAGCGCGGACGGACCGAGCGCAGCCCCGCCGGGCGCGGACGCGCAACCCACGGGTCCGAAGAAGCGCAGCGGGGTGAAGAAGGCGACCGCCCCCGTCAAGAAGGCGACCCCGGCTCCGAAGAAGGCCACGGCGGCCGGGCGGAAACGAAACAGTCAGCCGGCCGCAGAGACGGTCCGGGCGCCCGGTGAGGCGGAACACATCCCTCCCACCGGCCCGCTGGCGAGCGGTGCGAGCAGCGACCCGGCGGCCACCGCCGCCGCCGTGCCGAGCGAGCCGGCCGGGCCGGTGAACACAGC
>NZ_JBSGJR010000102.1:0-14804 GCF_053605645.1 Micromonospora sp. NPDC003776 | reverse complement strand
CGGACCGCGCATCGCGCGATCCGGGCCGGTCTTTTCTTCGCGGCCGCTCTGCCCGGCGCAGAATTCCTGGACTCCGGCACCGTCCCCGGTGAGGGTGGGGCAATGCTCGAACGTGTCGCCATCCTCTCCGACATCCACGGAGCGCTGCCGGCGCTGGAGGCCGTCCTGGCCGAGCCCGACGTGGCCGCCGCCGACCTGATCGTGCTCACCGGCGACATCGCGGACGGCCCGCAACCGGTCGAGGTGCTGGACCGGCTCGCCGCGCTCGGTGACCGCGCGCTCTGGGTCGGCGGCAACGGCGAACGGGAGCTGGTGGCGGCCCACGCCGGCCAGCCGGCCTCGTACGACGTCTCGAACTGGGCCGCCGCGCAGTTGCGGGAGGATCAGGTCGCCCGGCTGGCCGCGCTGCCGCCGACCGCCACGCTCTCCGTCGCCGGCCTCGGCGAGGTGCTCTGCTGCCACGCGACGCCCCGGGACGACGAGGCGATGGTGCTGGTCGACTCGCGGCTCGACCGCTGGGCCGAGGTCTTCACCGGCCTGCCGACCGAGGTCGGCACCGTGGTCTGCGGGCACACCCACATGCCGTTCACCCGGCTCGTCGACCGCCGCCTGGTGGTCAACCCGGGCAGCGTCGGCATGCCGTACGGCGGGGACGGGGCCTGGTGGGCGCTGCTCGGCCCGGGCGTGCAGTTGCGCCGGACCCGGTACGACGTGGACGCCGCCTGCGCCCGGGTGGCCGCCGAGTCGGGCTTCCCGGGCGCCGCCGCCTGGGCCGACGAGTACCTGCGTTCCCGCAACAGTGACACCGACGCCCTCGCCGTCTTCGGACCCCGCGACGGCCGCTGAGCGGCAGCCCGCGCCGGGCGCGGGGCCGGCCGGAAGGTGTCCGGCCGGCCCCTGCCCCGTCAGCGGTGGTTCAGGTAGTGCCGGGCGGTGTCGCGCAGCCGCGCGTGCGTCCCGTCGTATCCGCCGATCCCGCCCAGGTAGCGCTTGTCCACCTTCGCCACCATCGTGTAGTTCGGGTCGCAGACGTTGCCGACCGGCGCCTCACCGGCCTGGCTCACCAGCTGGTACGCGTCGAGCTGATCCAGCCCGACCAGCTCGGCGGTCCAGGTGACCAGGTCGTGCTGGCTGATCCGGTAGGCGTCCTCCAGCGGGCGGGCGGAGCCGGTGGACATCAGCGCGTCGTCCGACTCCAGCCGCGGCCACGGGGTGCCGCGCCCCTTGATGACGTCCACCACGACCGTGGTGTTCATGGCCGCCTCGAGGCCGGTGCCGCAGACCTCGCCGTGGCCCTGCCGGCAGTGCCCGTCGCCGAGGGCGAACAGCGCCCCCGACACGTTCACCCCGAAGTACGCGGTGACGCCGGCTCGCAGCTCCGGGGTGTCCATGTTGCCGCCGTGCGCGTCCGGGGTGATCGTCATCCGCGCCTCGAAGGCACCGGGCGCCACCCCGACGGTGCCGTGCATCGGATCCAGCGGCAGCGCCACGGTGTAGTCGCCCCGCCGGGCCCGGTACGTCGCCGTGCCGGCGGCTACGTCGACGTCGTACCGCCAGACCACCTCGTCCAGCGGGGGTTGCAGGGTCGCCGTGGTGTGCGTGCTGGTGAGCGCGCCGAAGTGCGGGAAGGTGGTGGACACGGCCCAGTCCCGGGCCGGTTCGATCGCGATGAAGTGCACGGCGAGGGTGTCCCCGGGCTCGGCCCCCTCGACGTGGATCGGCCCGGTCACCGGGTTGAGGTAGGGAAATTCGCACACCTGCGACGGCAGGTCGTCGACGGTCCGGACCCGCCCGCCGAAGCAGTCCTCGGTGTACAGCTCGAGGATCGTGCCCGGGCGCACCCGGAGCACCGCCTCACGCCCGCCGAAGGTGTAGGAGAGCTCGTCCGGCTCCGGCCGGTACTTCACCACGTCGGTCATCAGTGCGGCTCCTTCACCGGCTCGTCGGTGCTCTCGTGGGCGACGTCGACGAGCGCGGCGAGCTCGGGACGCCGGCCCGTCAGGTAGAAGACCAGCAGGACGAGGAGCCCGACAGCCAACCAGACGAAGCCGAGCACCTGGGCGGCGACCTTGGCGTTGATCACGACGTAGAGCAGGATCAGGAATCCGATCACCGGCACCACCAGGTGCCGCAACCAGTCCCGGCTGCCGTTGCGCACGACGTAGTGGGTCACGACGGAGACGTGCAGCGCCAGGAACGCCGTCATGGCACCGAAGTTGACCAGTGTGGACAGCAGCGAGATGCCGTCGTCCCGGCTGGCCATGTAGAGGCCGAGCGCCAGGGAGATGCCGGCGACCAGCAGGGTGGCGTTGGCCGGCACCTGGTGTCTCGGGTTGATCCGGGCGAGGAAGCGGGGCATCTGCCGGTCGCGGGCCATCGCGTACAGCAGGCGGGAGGTGGCGGCCTGGGCGACCAGGGAGTTGGCGAAGCCCCAGGCGATCGCGGTGGCCAGGGCGGTCAGCCCGGCGAGCCAGCCCCCGCCGGCCACCCGGGCCGCGTCGTAGAAGGCGGTGCCCTCGGGGTCGCCGTTGTCGAGCAGACCGGTCGCGTCCGGCACCAGCAGGGCCGCGACCCACGTCTGCACGATGAACAGGGCACCGGCGAGCAGCAGCGCCCCGACCATCGCCCGGCCGATCTGTCGGGCCTCCTCGCGGCTCTCCTCCGCCAGCATGGAGATCCCGTCGAAACCGAGGAACGAGAGTACGGCGATCGACACCGCGCCGAAGACCAGCGGCCAGGAGAAGGTGTCCCCGTTGAACAGTGGCCGCAGCGAGAAGCCCGTGCCCTTGCCCTGCGCCAGCGCGATCACGCCGACGACCAGGAAGATCACGAGGATGGCCAGCTCGGCGACGAGCATCACCCGGTTGACCCGCGCGGTCATCCGGATGCCGAAGTAGTTGACGACGGTGTTGAGCACGACGAAGGCCGCCAACCACGCCCACACCGGCACCCCGGGCACGAGGGAGTGCATGGCCACGCTGGCCACCAGGTAGAGCAGGCCGGGCACGAGGACGTAGTCGAGCAGGATCACCCAGCCGGCGAGGAAGCCGACGGGCGGCGCGATGCCGCGACCGGTGTAGCTGTAGACGGAGCCGGCCATGGGGAAGGCCCGGACCATCTGCGCGTACGACAGGGCGGTGAACATCATCGCCACCATGCCGATGAGGTACGCCAGCGCGACCATGCCGCCGGAGCCGGAGTAGACGCTGCCGAAGATGCCGAAGGGGGCGATCGGCACCATGAAGATCAGTCCGTAGATGAGCAGGTCGATGAAGCTGAGGGACCGGCTCAGCTCCTGCCGGTAGCCGAACCGTTCGACCTGGGCTGTCTCGGATGGGTCGGGAGGTTGAGTCATGGCACGCCTCCTTGATCTGGTGAGGCCGCACGTTAGTCCCGCGGGGGACGGACAGGAAGATCCATCTACCTCTATTGGGAACATCGACAAAGCGCCGCAATGGCCGCGTAGTCACCGCGGCAGAAAAAGTCAGGCTTGACTGTTTGTTTCGGCGACGGCACGCTGTCCCCGTGCCCCCCGCATCGACCCGCGTCCCGCAGCAGGAACGCAGCCGCGCCACCCAGGCCCGGCTGCTGGAGGCGACCGTCGAGTGCCTGGTCGAGCACGGCTGGTCCGGCACCACCACCACGGTGGTGGCGGCCCGGGCCGGCGTCTCCCGAGGCGCCCAGCTGCACCACTACCCGACCAAGGCCGCGCTGGTCACCGCCGCCGTCACCCACCTCACCGAACGGCGGGCGGTGGAGCTGCGCACCGAGGCCGCCGCACTGCCGGCCGGCCCCCGACGGCTGGACCGGGTGGTCGACCTGCTCGCCGCGGCCTTCACCGGGCCGCTCTTCGTCGCCGCCCTGGAACTGTGGGTGGCCGCCCGCACCGACGCCGAACTGCGCGACGCCCTGGTGCCGCTGGAGGCCCGGGTCGGCCGCGAGATGCACCGGCTGACCGTCGAGCTGCTCGGCGTGGACGAGCGCCGCCCCGGCGTACGCGAGGCGGTGCAGGCCACCCTCGACCTGCTTCGCGGCCTCGGGGTGGCCAACCTGCTCAGCGACGACTCGGCCCGGCGTACCGCCCTGCTGCACACCTGGAAGCGCCAGCTCGCCATCCTGCTCACACCCGACGACGGCCCGCCGCCGCCCGGGAGCGCGCGGCCGCACTGACCCACCGGAGGGACCATGGTCGACCTGACAGCCCTGCTCGCGGAGCTGACCGCCGAGTCCGAGCAGCTCGACGCCCTGGTCGCGCCGCTGCCGCCGGAAGGCTGGGCCCGGCCGACCCCGGCCCCCGGCTGGACGGTCGCCCATCAGCTCGCCCACCTGGCCTGGACCGACCACGTGGCCCACCTGGCCGCCACCGACACCGACGCCTTCTACGCCTCGGTGCTGTCCGCCCCGGACCCGGCCCGGCTGGTCGACGACGGCGCCGAGGCGTTCCTCGCCCCGCCCGCCGACCTGCTGGCCCGCTGGCGGGCCGGCCGCGCGGCGCTCACCGCGGCCCTCGCCGCCGCGCCGGCCGGGGAGAAGCTGCCCTGGTACGGCACCCGCATGTCACCCGCCTCGATGGCCACCGCCCGGCTCATGGAGACCTGGGCGCACGGCGAGGACGTGGCCGACGCGCTGGGCGTCCGGCGCACCCCGACCAGCCGGCTGCGGCACGTCGCGCATCTGGGCTTCCGTACCCTCGGGCACGGCTTCGCCGCGCACGGCCGCGCGGTGCCGACCACGCCGGTCCGGGTGGAGCTGATGGGACCGGACGGGGACACCTGGGCCTTCGGCCCGGCGGACGCCGCCGACCTGGTCACCGGTCCGGCGCTCGACTTCTGTCTGCTGGTGACCCAGCGCCGGCACCGCGCCGACCTCGCCCTGGTGGCCACCGGGCCGGTCGCCGACGAGTGGCTGGACGTGGCGCAGGCGTTCGCCGGCCCACCCGGGGGCAAGCGGGAGGCCGCCGGCAGCGGGGTGGCCCGGTGACCGCGCTCCGGGTCGGCAACGCCTCCGGCTTCTACGGCGACCGGCTCAGCGCCTGGCGGGAGATGCTCGACGGCGGCGAGCTGGACGTGCTGACCGGCGACTACCTGGCCGAACTGACCATGCTGATCCTCGGCCGGGACCGGCTACGCGACCCGTCCCTGGGCTACGCGAAGACCTTCCTGCGGCAGCTGGAGGGCTGCCTCGGCACCGCGCTGGACCGCGGGGTCACGCTGGTCACCAACGCGGGCGGTCTCAACCCCGCCGGGCTGGCCGCCGCGATCGGCGCGCTCGCCGACCGACTCGGCCTCACCGTGCGGATCGGGTACGTCGAGGGCGACGCCCTCGCCCGGCCGGACGCGCTGACCGCGAACGCGTACCTCGGGGCGTTCGGGATCGCCGCCTGCCTGGAGGCCGGGGCGGACGTGGTGGTCACCGGCCGGGTCACCGACGCCTCGCTGGCGGTCGGCCCGGCCATCGCCCGGTTCGGCTGGGGCCGGGACGACCTGGACGCGCTGGCCGGGGCGACCGTCGCCGGGCACCTGATCGAGTGCGGCGCGCAGGTGACCGGGGGCAACTTCAGCTTCTTCACCGAGCTGCCGGACGGTGGCCACCGCCCCGGCTTCCCGATCGCCGAGATCCACCCGGACGGCTCGTCGGTGCTCACCAAACATCCCGGCACCGGCGGCGCGGTCACCGTCGAGACGGTCACCGCCCAACTGTTGTACGAGGTGGACGGGCCGGCGTACCTGGGGCCGGACGTGGTGACCCGGCTGGACACGGTGGCGCTGAGCCAGGAGGGACCGGACCGGGTCCGGGTCTCCGGGGTCCGGGGCACGCCGCCGCCCGACACGCTCAAGGTCGGCGTCAACAACCTGGGCGGCTTCCGCAACTCGATGACCTTCGTGCTCTGCGGGCTGGACATCCCGGCCAAGGCGGCCCTGGTCCGGGGCCAGTTGGCGGAGGCGGTCGGCAAGGAGGGGCTGGAGTTCACCCTGGCCCGGACGGACCACCCGGACGCCGCCGACACCGAGGCCGCCAGCGCGCTGCTGCACGTACACCTGCGGGACGGCGACAAGGCGCGGGCCGGACGGGCCTTCTCGGCGGCGGCGGTGGAGCTGGCGCTGGCCTCGTACCCGGGGTGCACGCTGACCACCCTGCCCGGCGACGCGACGCCGTACGGGGTGTTCACCGCCGACGCCGTGCCGCAGGACGCGGTGGCGCACGTGGCCGTGCTGCCCTCCGGCGAGCGGGTCACGATTCCACCCCCACCCACCACCTGTTTGCCGGGGGCCCCTTTACGACAGGAGGCGTTAACAGGGGGCCCTTCCTTGCATCCGACCCGGCGGGCGCCCCTCGGTGAGGTGGTGGGCGCCCGGTCCGGCGACAAGGGCGGGGACGCGAACCTGGGTGTCTGGGCCCGCACCGACGCGACCTGGGCCTGGCTGCGCGGCTGGCTGACCGTCGAGCGGCTGGCCGAACTGCTGCCGGAGACCGCCCCGCTGACCGTCGAGCGGTACGAGCTGCCGAACCTGCGCGCGGTCAACTTCGTCGTCCGGGGGCTGCTCGGGCCGGGCGTGGCCGGCTCCACCCGGTTCGACCCGCAGGCCAAGGCGCTCGGCGAACTGCTCCGCTCGCGAGTGGTGGACCTGCCCGCCGACCTCAGTCCGGGGGTGCCGGCATGACCATCGTGGACACCCCCGAACGGCGGCAGCTGCGTGAGCTGACCCGCGCCTTCGTCACCAAGGAGGTCCTGCCGTACCTGGCCGACTGGGAGCGGGCCGGGGAGGTGCCCCGGTCACTGCACGAGACCGCCGCGAAGATCGGGCTGCTCGGCGTCGGCTTCCCCGAGCAGGTCGGCGGCAGCGGCGGCGACCTGCTGGACTCGATCGTGGTCACCGAGGAGATCATCCGCTCCGGTGGCTCGTCCGGGCTGGTGGCGGCGCTCTTCACGCACGGCATCGCGCTCCCGCACATGGTCGCCGCCGGCGACGAGGACCTCATCGACCGGTACGTCCGGCCGACCCTGGCCGGGACGATGATCGGCGCGTTGGCGATCACCGAGCCGGACGGCGGCTCCGACGTGGCGGGCATCCGCACCTTCGCCCGCCGCGACGGCGACCACTACGTGGTGAACGGGTCGAAGACGTACATCACCAGCGGGCTCCGGGCGGACTTCGTGACCACCGCCGTCTGCACCGTCCTGCCGGGCTCCGGCGAGCTCAGCCTGCTGGTGATCGAGAAGGGCACCCCCGGCTTCACCGTGGGCCGGCGGCTGGAGAAGCTGGGCTGGCACTGCTCGGACACCGCCGAGCTCTCCTTCACCGACGTCCGGGTGCCGGTGGCGAACCGGATCGGGCCCGAGGACACCGGCTTCCTGGCGATCATGCAGCAGTTCGCCGCCGAGCGGCTCTCCCTGGCCACCCAGGCGTACGCGACCGCGCAGCGCTGCGTGGAACTGGCCGTGCAGTGGTGCCGGGACCGGTCCACGTTCGGCCGGCCGCTGGCCAGCCGGCAGCTGATCCGGCACCGGCTGGCCGAGATGCACACCCGCGCCGAGGCGGCCCGCGCGTACGTGCACGACGTGGCCGAGCGGGTGGCCGCGGGGCAGCCGGTGGTGACCGAGGTGGCGATGGCGAAGAACGTCGCCGTAGCGGCCTGCGACCAGGTCGTCGACGCGGCGCTGCAACTGCACGGCGGCTTCGGCTACCTGCGCGACGCCGAGGTGGAGCGGCACTACCGGGACGCGCGGATCCTCGGCATCGGCGGCGGCACCACCGAGATCATGAACGAGATCATCGCGAAGGGCATCGGGCTATGACCACGCTGGAGAGTGCGATCGACCCGTCCTCGGCGGCCTACCGGGCCAACCGGGAGGCCCTGCTGGACCGCCTCGCCGAGCTGGAGGCCGCGCTCGACCAGGCCCGGGCCGGCGGCGGCGAGAAGTACGTGACCCGGCACCACCGGCGCGGCAAGCTGCTCCCCCGGGAGCGCATCGAGCTGCTGCTCGACCCGGACAGCCCGTTCCTGGAGCTGTCCCCGGTGGCCGCGTACGGCACCGACTTCCCGGTCGGGGCCAGCACGGTGACCGGCATCGGCGTGGTCGAGGGCGTGGAGTGCCTGATCGTGGCCAACGATCCGACGGTGCGCGGCGGCGCGGTGAACCCGTGGGCGCTGGCCAAGACCCGGCGGGCCGGCGAGATCGCGCTGGCCAACCGGCTGCCGATGGTCAACCTGGTCGAGTCGGCCGGCGCGGACCTGCCCACCCAGGCGGAGATCTTCATCCCGGGCGGCCGGGTGTTCCGCGACCTGACCCGGCTCTCCGCGGCCAAGATCCCCACCGTCAGCGTGGTCTTCGGCAACGCCACCGCCGGCGGGGCGTACGTGCCGGGGATGTCCGACTTCACCATCATGATCCGGGACCGGTCCCAGGTGTACCTGGCCGGGCCGCCGCTGGTGAAGATGGCCACCGGCGAGGTCACCGACGACGAGTCGCTGGGCGGGGCGGCCATGCACGCCACGACGTCCGGCCTGGCCGACTTCCTGGCCGAGGACGAACGGGACGGCATCCGGCTGGCCCGGCAGTGCGTACGCCGGTTGAACTGGCGCAAGCAGGGCCCGGGGCCACGCAGTCCGCTCCCCCGGCCGCCGAAGTACGACCCGGAGGAGCTGCTCGGCATCGCCAGCGCCGACCTGAAGGTGCCGTTCGATCCGCGCGAGGTGCTCGCGCG
Source organism: Micromonospora sp. NPDC003776 (assembly GCF_053605645.1). Lineage (NCBI taxonomy): Bacteria > Bacillati > Actinomycetota > Actinomycetes > Micromonosporales > Micromonosporaceae > Micromonospora > Micromonospora sp. NPDC003776. The sequence continues at coordinate 6,096 of NZ_JBSGJR010000102.1, read as the reverse complement.
GGTGCTGGACGGCAGCGAGTTCGACGAGTTCAAGCCGGCCTACGGCACCGCGCTGGTCACCGGCTGGGGTGAGCTGCACGGCTATCCGGTCGGCGTGCTGGCCAACGCCCGGGGCGTGCTGTTCAGCGCGGAGGCGCAGAAGGCGGCCCAGTTCATCCAGCTCGCCAACGCGGCCGACACCCCGCTGCTCTTCCTGCAGAACACCACCGGCTACATGGTCGGCACCGAGTACGAGCAGCGCGGCATCATCAAGCACGGCGCACTGATGATCAACGCGGTGTCGAACTCGAAGGTCCCGCACCTGACGGTCAACCTGGGCGCCTCCTACGGCGCCGGCAACTACGGCATGTGCGGCCGGGCGTACGACCCGAGGTTCCTGTTCACCTGGCCGAACGCCAAGTCGGCGGTGATGGGGCCGGCACAGCTGGCCGGAGTGCTCTCGATCGTGGCCCGGCAGGCCGCCGCGGCGCGGGGACGGGACTACGACGAGGACTCCGACGCCGCGATGCGGGCGATGGTCGAGCAGCAGATCGAGTCCCAGTCGGGGGCGCTCTTCCTCTCCGGCCGGCTCTACGACGACGGGGTGATCGACCCGCGGGACAGCCGTACCGTCCTCGGGCTCTGCCTGTCGGCGATCCACAACGGACCGGTCCAGGGCGCCGAGGGCTTCGGCGTCTTCCGCATGTAGGAGTTGCTGTGATCTCAAGGCTTCTCGTGGCCAACCGGGGGGAGATCGCCCGCCGGGTCTTCGCCACCTGCCGGGCGCTCGGCGTGGCGACCGTGGCCGTGCACTCCGACGCGGACGCCGACGCGCCCTTCGTCGCCGAGGCCGACCAGGCCGTCCGGCTGCCGGGGAACACGCCGGCCGAGACGTACCTGCGGGTCGACCTGATCCTGGACGCGGCCCGCCGGGCCGGCGCGGACGCCGTGCACCCGGGCTACGGCTTCCTCGCCGAGAACGCCGAGTTCGCCGCGGCGGTGACCGACGCGGGGCTGACCTGGGTGGGGCCGCCGGCCAAGGCGATCGCCGCGATGGGCGACAAGATGGCGGCGAAGGCACTGCTCGCCGACGCGGGCGTGCCGATGCTGCCGACCTGGACCGACGACGACCCGGTGACCGACTTCCCGGTGCTGGTCAAGGCCAGCGCCGGGGGCGGCGGGCGGGGCATGCGGGTGGTCCGGGACCCGGCCGGGCTCGCCGAGGCCGTCGCCTCCGCCCGCCGCGAGGCGGCCGCGGCCTTCGGCGACGGCACGGTCTTCATCGAGCGGTACGTCGAGCGCGGCCGGCACGTGGAGGTGCAGATCTTCGGCGACACCCACGGCACCGTCGTGGCGCTCGGCGAGCGGGACTGCTCGATCCAGCGACGACACCAGAAGATCGTCGAGGAGGCGCCCGCGGTCCTCCCGCCCGGGCTGCGGGAACGACTGCACGCCGCGGCGGTGGCCGCCGGCCGGGCCGTCGACTACGTCGGCGCCGGGACCGTCGAGTTCCTGCTCGGGCCGGACGGGGACTTCTTCTTCCTGGAGATGAACACCCGCCTCCAGGTCGAGCACCCGGTCACCGAGGCGGTCACCGGGCTGGACCTGGTCCGGCTGCAACTGCTGGTCGCCGAGGGCGAGCCGCTGCCGCTGGCGGCCACCCCACCGGTCGTCGGACACGCGATCGAGGTCCGGCTCTGCGCCGAGGACCCGACCCAGGGCTTCCGTCCGGCGACCGGCACCCTGCACCGGTTCGCGATCCCCGGGGTGGCCGGCGGGTTCGCCCCGCTGCGCGGGCTCCGGCTGGACTCCGGCGTCACCGACGGCTCGGCGGTGAGTGTCCACTACGACTCGATGCTGGCCAAGCTGATCGCCTGGGCGCCCACCCGCGCCGAGGCGGCCCGGGCGCTGGCGGCCGCGCTGGCCCGGGCCGAGCTGCACGGCGTGCCCACCAACCGGGACCTGCTGGCCCGGGTGCTGCGCAGCCGGGAGTTCGGCGCCGTGGAGATCGACACCGGCTTTCTGGAGCGGCACCCGGAGGTCTTCGCCCCGCTGCTCCCGCCGGACCAGGTCCCGCTGGCCGCGCTGGCGGCGGCGCTGGCCGCGGCCGCCGGGCGGCGCTCGTCCGCACGGGTGCTGGCCGGGCTGCCCTCGGGGTGGCGCAACGTCCCGGCGTTCCCGCAGGTCACCCGCTTCGCGACGAGCGACGGCGGCGAGCTCGAGGTCCGGTACCGGCTGAGCCGCACGGGCACGCTCGCCGAATGGTCGCTGTCGTCGGCCACCGCGTCGACCGGCCCGGACGGAACGGCACCGGGTGGGGACGCCTCGTCCGGCGGCCCGACGCCGGCCGTGAGCCTGGTCGGGGCCACCCCGGAGCGAGTGGCCCTCGACGTCGACGGCGTCCGGCGGGTGTTCCGCGTACACCGGGCGGGGTCGGCGGTCTTCGTGGACGGCCCGGACGGGGCGGCGAGCCTCACCGAGCTGCCGCGGTTCCCGCTGCCCACCGCGGAGCTGGCGGCCGGGTCGCTGCTCGCGCCGCTGCCGGGCGCGGTGACCCGGGTGCACGTCGAGGTCGGCCAGCGGGTCGCCGCCGGTGACCTGCTGCTGACCCTGGAAGCGATGAAGCTCGAACATCCCGTGCTCGCCCCGGCCGACGGCGTGGTGGCGGAGCTGCCGGTGCCGGCCGGCGGCCAGGTCGAGACGGGTGCCGTACTGGCCGTGGTCGACCCCGAGGAGGACCCCCGATGAACTTCGACCTCACCCCCGAGCAGGACCAGCTCCGCGACGCCGTCCGGACCCTGGGGCGCAAGTACGGCCACGACTACTTCGTGCGCAAGGCGAAGGCCGGCGAGCACACCACGGAGCTGTGGCACGAGGCCGGCCGGCTCGGCTACCTGGGGGTCAACATCCCGGCCGAGTACGGCGGCGGGGGCGGCGGCATCACCGAACTCGCCATCGTCTGCGAGGAGCTGGCGGCGGCCGGCTGCCCGCTGCTGCTGCTCGTGGTCTCCCCCGCCATCGCCGCCACCGTGATCAACAAGCACGGCACCGAGGAGCAGCGCAAGCGGCACCTGCCCGGCCTCGCCGACGGCTCCCAGAAGATCGTGTTCGCGATCACCGAGCCGGAGGCCGGCTCGAACTTCCACCGGCTCGGCACGGTGGCCCGCCGGGACGGCGACGACTGGCTGCTCTCCGGCCGCAAGTGCTACATCTCCGGCGTCGACGAGGCCGGTCACGTGCTGGTGGTGGCCCGCACCGAGGATGGGGCGACCGGCAAGCTCAAGCCGGCCCTGTTCCTCGTGCCCACCGAAGCGCCCGGGCTCGAGCGGTCCAAGCTGGACATGGAGATCCTCTCGCCGGAGAACCAGTTCCTGCTCTACCTGGACGATGTCCGGCTGCCCGCCGACGCGCTGGTCGGCGAGTCGCTGGAGGCGGGGCTGCCGGCGCTCTTCTCCGGGCTGAACCCGGAACGGATCACCGTCGCCGCGATGGGCGCCGGCACCGGCCGGTACGCCATCGAGCGGGCCAGCGGGTACACCGCCACCCGGAAGGTGTGGGGCGGCCGGAGCATCGGCTCGCACCAGGGCGTCGCCCACCCGCTCGCGCACGCCGCGGTGCAGGTCGAGCTGGCCCGGCTGATGATCCACAAGGCGGCCAGCCTGTACGACGCCGGCCGCGACCTGGAGGCCGGCGTCGCCGGCAACATGGCCAAGTACGCCGCCGGTGAGGCCGCCGCGCTCGCCGTGGACACCGCCGTGCAGGCGCTCGGCGGGGCCGGCATGACCACCGAGTACGGGGTGGCCACCCTGCTCGGCGCGGTCCGCGCCGGCCGGATCGCCCCGGTCAGCCGCGAGATGATCCTCAACTTCGTCGCCCAGCACGTCCTCGGCCAGGACAAGTCCTACTGACGCCCCCCCGGGGGCGGAAAGGGTGGCCGAATCGACACCGTGTGTCGTGGCCGCCGCGCTGTCAGGATCGGACCCGACTGAACACACGGGAGGGTGCGATGGACAGAAGAGCGCTTCTCAAGGGAATCGCCGGAGCGGCGGTCGCGGCCCCGGCCGCCGGCCTGCTCGGCGCGTCGCCGGCCGAGGCGGCGACCTACTACGTGATGGCGACCGAGCAGGCCAGCGGCCGGATCCTGCGCTTCAACCCGGCCGCCTGGAGCGGCGGCACCACGCTCTGGCAGGCCCCGAGCCGTACCGGCACCTGGACGAACCTGTCCGACGTCAAGCGCCGGAGCACCGCCAGGTGGGGCAACGTCATGCTGGTCACCTCGTCCGGCGCCGGTGACTACCTGGGCCGGGCCGCGATGATCGACGAGAGCGCGATCAGCTCCTCGCACACCGGCGGGATCGTCTGGCAGACCACGGTCGACGGCAACCCGCACTCGATCGAGCGGATTAAGGACCGTGGCGCCATCGTGGTGGCCACCTCCAAGGGGGCGACCGGCTCGTCCACCGGCGGCGGCCTGCACCTCTTCGTGCCCGCCAGCAACGGGGGCACGCCGAGCACCCACCGGGCGCAGTTCATCAGCTTCCCGGGCGCGCACGGGGTGATCTACAACCAGAACGGCTTCGTCATCGCGGTCGGCAGCGGCGAGGTCCGGCTGTACGGGATCACCGGCAACGGCTCGTCCACCCGGCTGGCGTACCGCACCAAGCTCACCTTCAGCGACGGCGCCGGCAAGGCGAAGACCGGCCACGACATCCTGCCCGACCACAAGGGCGGCGGCTACTTCTTCACCTCGTCCTACAACGTGCGCTCGCTCAACCTGGTGTACGCCGGCAACAGCTGGCAGTTCACCTCCAGCGTGGTGAGCACCACCGACCACGTGAAGGCGTACACCCGGCTGCCGAACGGGGTGCGGACCTGGATCGTCCCGGGTGCCGGTGAGGGCGAGTGGAGCAAGACCATCCACTTCAGCTCCGGCAACCACAGCAAGAGCGGCGCCCGCTTCTACCGGGTGCGCTACTACACCACCGCGTTCGCCTGACCGACGGGCCCGGGGTACGGCGGGCGCCCGATCACCCGCCGTACCCCGGGGGTCCCTCAGCGAGCGATGCCGGCGATCCCTGTTGCGGTACGGGACCGGATTGCACGTGGCATGTGGCTGCCTTCCGGTGGGGAACGGGGTCTGTCGAGGAGACCTCGACCCCCGTCACTCTAGGGCCGGACCCGCCCCTCAAACGCGGATCGAAGCGACAAATTGCCGATTGATGTAACGGCATTGTCTTGATCGACGCTATTTTCGCCTCATTGCGACCGTGGACATCGGACCGTACGGCCGGACCGGCCACGCGATCGGCCGGTTGACAGCCGGACAGCCTGGGCGATCCTGTACGGGTGAGCTCATATCCCAGGCCCGATGCGCGGGTGAGGGCCGCCCTCGCGGTCCTGGCGGCGGTGGCAGCGCTGGTCACGTTGCTGGTGTGGCGGCCTTCGGGCGTCCTGGCGGTGGCGCTGGCCCTGCTCTGCGTGCTGCTCGGGATGACCGCCGCGGTGGCGGTGAGCGCCGCCCGTGCCGCCACCGACGACGCCCCGGGGCAGGGCTGGTCCGGTGCCGACGGTTACCAGGTGGACGCCGACACGCTGGAGTCGTTCGATCCGCGGACCCTGCGGGATCCCGCGGTGGGCGAACCCGACGTCGACGCCGACACCTTGGAGGCGCTCGACCCGCGGGAGGTCCGCGGCAGCCGGCGGGTGCCGGAGGGGCTCAGCGACCGGTGAGGGTCGGCACGGCGAGCGCGTCGACGCCCCGCCCGGCCAGGCAGCGGTAGGTGCGGTCGGCGGCGGCCGCCGCGGGCGGCAGCACCTCCAGGTTCCAGCCCGCCGCCTGCCGGATGCCGCTGGCCAGCCGGAACGTGCTGACGTTGCAGACCTGCTGGACGGCGGCGTCGGCGACGACCGCGTCGTGGCCGGCCCCGGCCAGGCTCGCCGGCAGCACCCCCTCGGCGTAGGTCTCCCAGGTGTGCCGGCCGTCGCACGGCACGCGGGCCGCCTCCGCCCGGTCCCGGCGCAGCCGTACCGGACCGAAGCACTCCAACTCCGGTGCGCACCGGGCACCCGCGGGCAGGCGCACGCCCCCGGCCGCGCAGCCGGGCAGCACCTTCGCCG
>NZ_JBSGJR010000101.1:0-14980 GCF_053605645.1 Micromonospora sp. NPDC003776 | reverse complement strand
GGCGACGCTCTCCCCGGCGGACGCCTGGCACCGCGCGGAGCGGCTGTTCTGCGGAGCCGCCGGGCCCGACGGCGAACGCTGCGCGGACGTCGCCGGGCACCCCGGCTTCCACCGCGCCCCAGGCCTGGGCGGACTCGGCTGGGGCGACGGTGACTGACCGCCGCCGCTTAGTCCAGGTCGAACTCGCCGTCCTGGGCGCCGGCCACGAACGCGTCCCACTCGGCCTGGGTGAAGACCAGCACCGGCCCGTCCGGCTCGGCCGAGTTGCGCATCCCGATCAGGTCGTCGACGAAGGCCACCTCGACCGCGCTCTCGGAGGTGTCCCCCTCGGCCCGCTGCCAGACCGCCCGGGAGAGGTCGAAGTCGCCCTTGGGGTGCTGACCCATCGCTGTTCCTCCATCGCCACCCGTCACCGGGGAGCCCCTCCGGCTCCCCATCGGGCAGGATAAGCGGATGCCGAGCCTGAGCCGTGTAGAGGCGACCGCGCGTGGCGCGTTGCTTACCGTCGAGTCCTACCAGGTGGACCTCGACCTGACCGGCGACGGCGAGCGGTTCCGCTCCGCCGTCACCATCCGGTTCCGGGCGACCCCCGGTGCCGAGACCTTCGCCGAGGTCCGACCCGCGAGACTCCTCCGGGTACGCCTCAACGACAGCGACCTCGACCCGGGGACGCTCACCGACAACCGGCTGCCGCTGACCGGGCTGGCCGCGACCAACACGCTCACCGTCGAGGCCGAGATGGCCTACTCGAACACCGGCGAGGGGATGCACCGCTTCGTCGACCCGGCCGACGGCGAGACCTACCTCTACGCCATGTCCTTCCTCGACGACGTGCAGCGGATCTTCGCCGCGTTCGACCAGCCGGACCTGAAGGCGCCGGTGACCCTCTCGGTCACCGCTCCGCCGGAGTGGACCGTCGCGGCCAACGCGGCCGTCGCCGCCCGGCCCGCCCCGGGCCGCTGGGAGTTCGCCCGCACCGAGCCGCTGGCCACCTACTTCTTCACGCTGATCGCCGGCCCGTGGCACGTCCGGCAGGCCGAGCACGACGGCATCCCGCTCGGCCTCTACTGCCGGCGCTCGCTGGCCGCGCACCTCGACGCCGACGCCGAGGAGATCTTCACCGTCACCCGACAGTGCTTCGACCGCTTCCACGAGCTCTTCGCCGAGCGCTACCCGTTCGGCAAGTACGACCAGGCGTTCGTGCCGGAGTTCAACGCCGGCGCCATGGAGAACCCGGGCCTGGTCACCATCCGGGACGACTACGTCTTCCGCTCGGCCGTCACCGACACCCAGCGGGAGCTGCGGGCCACCACGATCGCCCACGAGATGGCGCACATGTGGTTCGGCGACCTGGTCACCATGCGCTGGTGGGACGACCTCTGGCTCAACGAGTCCTTCGCGGAGTACCTGGGCACCCGGGTCACCGCCGAGGCCACCCGCTTCGACCAGGCGTGGACCACCTTCGCGATGCGCCGCAAGGCGTGGGGATACGCGGCCGACCAGCGCCCCTCCACCCACCCGGTCGCCCCGGAGGAGGTCGCCGACGCCGCCCAGGGGCTGCTCAACTTCGACGGCATCTCGTACGCCAAGGGCGCCAGCGTGCTGCGCCAGCTCGTCGCCTGGCTGGGCGACGACGCCTTCCTCGCCGGCCTGAACGCGCACTTCGCCAAGCACCGGTTCGGCAACGCCACCCTCGCCGACCTGCTCGACAGCCTCGGCGCGGCGAGCGGCCGCGACCTCACCGACTGGGCCAAGCGCTGGCTGCGCCGCCCCCAGGTCAACACCCTGCGGATGGTCACCGCGGTCGACGCCGACGGCCGGTGGACCGAGGCGGCCGTGGTGCAGACCGCGCCGGAGGCGTACCCGGTGCTGCGCCCGCACCGCATCGGCGTGGCCCGGTACGCCCCGGACGCGCCGACCCGCCGCTTCGAGGTGGACCTCGACCCGGACACCGACCACGGCCGCACCGAGCTGACCGAGCTGGTCGGCCAGCCGGCCACCGGCCTGCTGCTGCCCAACGCCGGCGACCTCACCTTCGCCAAGATCCGGCTCGACCCGGCCTCGGCGGACGCGGTGCCGCTGGTGCTGCCCGCGCTGGACGATCCGCTGGCCCGGGCGCTGCTCTGGGGGGAGACGCTGGACGCCGCCACCGACGGCGAGCGGCCGGTCGCCGCCGTGGTCGCGCTCATCGCGGCGGCGCTGCCCGCCGAGACCGAGGTGATCATCGCGGAGGACGTGCTCACGCTGAGCCGGAACCTGGTCGACCCGGTCGTCTCCGCCAGGCCGGCGAGCCGCTCGCCGGCCGGTCGGGGCGCGACCCGGTCCTCCGCGGCGGCCTCGCTCCGGCGCGCCACCTCGTCGAACTCGCGCATCCCGCGCAGCAGCGCCGCGCGCCCCTCCGGGCTCATCCCGGCGAGGATCCGCTCCAGCCGGTAGCGCCGGTCGGCCCGCAGCTCGGCCAGGAACCGGGTCGCCGCCGGGGTGAGGTGCAGGGAGATCTCCCGCCGGTCGTACCGGCCCGGTTCCCGCTCCAGCATCCCCGCGGCCACCAGCCGGTCGCAGAGCCGGCTGGCCGAGGAGAGCAGCATGTCGGTCAGGGTGGCGAGCCGGCGTAGGTTGATCCCGTCGTACTGTTCGACGACCATGACCGCACGTAACTGAGGGCCCGAGAGCCGGCTCGCGGTCCGCTCCCGGGCCGCCTCCCAGACAGCCAGCAGGGTGCCCGCCGCGTCGTCCAACGCGGCGGCCATACTCGCTTGGGGTCCGAACGGACCGGCTTCTTCGGCCATGGTGCGCCCGAGACTACCCGGCGCACCGGGCCGACGACCTGTGCAAAGGAGCAAAGATGAGCGGACCGGAGGATCGGGCGCGCCGGACCCTCACCGAGGCGCCGGCGGATCAGTTGCTCGACCGGCTCGGCGCCGAGCTGGCGGAGTGCTACGGGATCACCCGCACCGAGCTCTACCAGGTCGACTACCGGCTGTCGGTGCTGCTGCCGCTCGGCGAGGGCGAGCCGATCGCCGGCCCGGGCCATCCCGCCTGGCGCTGCTTCGACCATCAGGAGCCGATCATCGCGGACGGCACCGGCTGGTTCCCCGTCGGCATGCGCGGGGAGCGCCGGGGGGTGCTCCGGGTCTCGCCGATGCCGGCCGGCCCGGACGCCCTCCGGGAGCTGGACAGCATCTCCACGGTGCTCGGCCACGAGCTGTCCGCGGTGATGGCCAGCACCGACATCTACCTCACCGCCCGGCGTACCCGCCGGCTGACGCTGGCCGCCGAGATGCAGTGGGAGCTGCTGCCCGGGCGCAGCCGGATCCGCCCCTCGTTCAGCCTGGCCGGGCAGCTGGAGCCGGCGTACGCCGTGCGCGGCGACAGCTTCGACTGGTCCGACAACGGTCGCCGGCTCTGGCTGTCGGTGATCAACGGCTCCGGCGAGGGGGTGGCCGCGTCCATGCTCACCTCGCTGGCCACCCACGCGCTGCGCAACGCCCGCCGCGCCGAGCTGAGCCTGGCCGACCAGGCCGCCCTGGCGGACCAGGCGGTCTACGCGCTGCACCGCGGCGAGCAGCACCTCTCCGCGCTGCTGGTGGAGCTGGATCTGGCGTCCGGCACGATGACCGTGGTCGACGCCGGCTCCCCCCGCCTGCTGCGGCTGCGCGACGGGGAGGTCAGCGAGCAGGTCCTGGAGAAGCAGTTCCCGCTGGGCATGTTCGAGGGCACCGACTACCGGGAGCAGCGGTTCGAGCTGCGGCGCGGGGACCGGCTGTTCGTGGTCAGCGACGGGGTCGTCGACGCGACCTCGGAGCGGATCCGCTACGGCGAGACCGCGCTGGACCGCTTCCTGCGGCGTACCGGGCCGAGGGAGCCGTTGGACGCGGTCCGCTCGCTGATCGGCGACCTGCGCGCGTTCGTCGCCGGGGACCTGATCGACGACGCCGTGGTGGTCTGCCTGGACTGGCTGGGCCCGCAGCCCTGACCCGCCCCGGCGGGCCGGCTCAGTACGCGCCGCGGCCGCGGAGCACCGCGCCGAACGTCTTCCAGAGGATGGTGAGGTCGGCGGCGAGGGACCAGTTCTCCACGTAGTAGAGGTCGAGCCGGATGCCGTCCTCCCAGCTGAGGTCGGACCGCCCGCTGACCTGCCAGAGCCCGGTCATGCCCGGCTTGACCAGGAGGCGGCGGGCGACGTCGCCGTCGTACCGGGCCACCTCGGTGGGCAGCGGCGGACGCGGGCCGACCAGGCTCATCTGCCCGAGCAGCACGTTCGCCAGCTGGGGCAGCTCGTCCAGGGACCACTTGCGCAGCAGCCGGCCGACCCGGGTGACCCGGGGATCGTCGCGGATCTTGAACATCAGGCCGTCGCTCTCGTTGCGCGCGGCCAGGTCGGCCAGCAGGGCGTCGGCGTTGACCACCATGGTGCGGAACTTGAGGACGCCGAACTCCCGCCCGCCCTGGCCGACCCGGACCTGGCGGAACAGCACCGGTCCCCGGCTGTCCAGCTTGACGGCCAGCGCGATCGCCACCAGCAGCGGCAGCAGCAGGAGCAGCGCCAGCAGCGACGCCGACCGGTCGACCAGTCCCTTGACCAGCTTCCGGCCGCCCCGGAACTCGGGTGCCTCGACGTGGATCAGCGGGAGCCCGGCGACCGGGCGGGTGTGGATCCGTGGCCCCGCGACGTCGGTCAGCGCCGGGGCGACGACGAGGTCGACCCCGGTGCCCTCCAGCTGCCAGCCCAGTCGCCGCAGCCGGGTCGCGGTGAGCTCACCGGAGGCGGTGACCGCCACCGTGTCCGCGCCGATGGCGGTGGCCGCCTCGGGGATGCCCCGGAACGAGCCGACCACCGGGACGTCGCCCAGCCGCTGCGGCACCGGCGCGAGCAGCGCGTCCGGGATGCAGGCGCCGACCACCTGGTAGCCGGCGTAGGGCTCGCGGTGCAGGGTGTGCACCAACTCCAGCACGTGCGCCGTGTCGCCGACCACCAGCACCTTGCGGGACCAGCCGGCGCCCCGGTAGCGGGCCCGGTGCAGCCGCTTGCGGGCGGCGAAGCGGGCCACCTCCAGCCCGATGGTGCCCACCGCGAAGGAGATGGCCAGGAAGCCCCGGGAGACGCCGACGTCGGCGATGTACCCGACGATGGCGATTCCGCCGGCCAGCCGCAGGCTCGCCGCGCTGACCCGCCGGTACTCGTCGGCGCCGTAGCCGAGCACCCGGTCGTCGTAGCAGCGCATCGCCCGCAGCGAGACCAGCCAGACCAGCAGCAGGCCGGGCGCGACCACGACGTACGGGATCTCGGAGCCGCTCGCCTGCCGTTCGCCGAAGCGGCCGACGTACCCGACGAGGATCGCCACCGCCAGCACGGCGGTGTCCAGCACCACGAGCACGCGGACGTACGCCCGCTCGGCGGCCCGGGTCGCCGGGCCGATCCGACGATCCCCGGGACCCGCCGCCGCCCGGGCGGGGGTCAACAGCGTCGCGGACGTCATCGGCCCTCCCCACGTCGCACAGGACGGCCCCGTTGCGCGGCCCGCTGGCGAGCCGGCGCTTCGGAGCACCGGGACATCTTGCCTCGGTAATTGTGGACGCCGATTGCTTCGGACGTGTTGCCGTCACTCTTCGGCGTTCGCAATGCGTTCCGCCGTACCGGGATTCCCGGCACGGCGGAACTCGTACGCTGACCGTCGACTCAGCGAGGCGCCGGCGGTCGTAGGGCGATCGCCTGGAGGAAGATCTCACCGATCTTGGTCGGGTCGATGGTGACGAAGGTCCGTCCGCCGGTGACCGCGGTGATCGGGTCGAGTTCCGCCTTGCTGACGTCGTTCCCGATGCCGATGATGATCACCTGCACCGGCTGCTCCGGGTCGCGGAGCTTCTTGAGCTGGTCGATCAACTGCTTCTGGCTGATGCCGTTGTCGTCCTCGTTCTTGCCGTCGGTGAAGAGCACGATCGAGTTGACCTTGCCCGGCTCCCAGTCCTCCTGGACCGTCTTGTACGCGGCCAGCAGCGTGTCGAAGAGGCCGGTGTTGCCGCTCGACGGCCGGACCGAGGCCAGGCCCTGCTGCAACGACCGCCGGTTGGTGGAGAGCGGCCGGATCGGCACGATCTCCCGGTAGTCCTGGGAGCCCTGGAGGTTGGTGGAGAAGGTCCACAGCCCGATCGACCAGGAGTCGTCGAAGAGCGACAGGCCCTGAAGGGCGGCCGCCACGGTGACCTGCTCCCGGGTGGCGCCGTTGGCCGTGGCCACCTTCGCCTTCATCGAGCCCGAGACGTCGATGACGCTGAGCATCCGCCCGGACTGGGTGGCGACCGCCCAGATGCTGGTGGCCTTCTGGATCTGGATCGGATCCAGCCCGCCGGCCGCGCCTTCACCGGCGGGAGCGGCGGGGGTGTTGCCCGCCGGGCTCGGGGCCCCCTGCGGCGCCTTGAACCCCTGCCCCCAGTTGCCGTCCGGGGCGCGCAGCGCCTGCGCGGCCAGCCGGTTCTTGAAGCCCGGGGTGGTCAGCACCTCGAACAGCACCTTGGCGGCCGAGGCCTTCGCCGGCTCGATGCCGGGCAGCACCGCGAACGGGTAGTCCAGCGGCATCGGCGCCGGGTCGAGGTAGAGCGCGGCCAGCGGGACCGGCGGCTTGGTGTTGTTGTAGGCGATCACGTCCTCCTCGGACAGCGCCGCCGCGCCCAGCCCGTTGGCGATGGCCGTCGGGTCGGACGAGCGCGGGAAGCGCGCCAGGAGGTCCTGCCGCAGCGAGGAGCGGTTGGTCGCCAGGGCACGCATGGCCCCGATCGTCGCCTCCTGCGCCTGCGGGGAGCCCGAGTTACCGGTGGAACTGGCCGCGGTGGTCAACGAGAGCAGTCCCGACAGGGCCGCGGCGTCCTGGGTCGGCTCCACGATCCCCGCCCGCAGCGGCTTGTCGCTGGTCACCTGCCGCAGCAGGTCGGTCCAGCTGAGCTTCTTGTCCGGCCAGCCGAACCGGGTCGCCAGCGGCTCGGGAACCGCGACCACCACCGGACTGCGCGCGATCGACGCCCCGTTGGCCGGGGCGAAGGCGGTGGCCCCGCCGGACTTGAGGCGCAGCAGCCAGCTGGACGAGTCCGGCACCCAGACGTCCGGCGTCACCGCCGTGCCACTGGCCTGCCCGACCCCCGCGAGGGTGGCGCCGTGCTTGCTCGCCACCGCAGCGGCCACGTCGACCGACTCCGAGGAGACGACGTTCACCGCGATGCAGGTCCCGCCGACCGCCGCCCCGTCGGCGACCCACTGGTCGGCCGCGCCCTTGACGGCCGGGGCGATCTCCGGGGCCGCGGCGAGGGAGAGCTGGATCTTCCCCGAGCAGGACGGACCCGCCAGCTGCTGGTAGCCGAACCAGGAGCCGGCTACGACGAGGACGAGCGCGGTGGCCGCCGCGGCGGCACCTGCCCCACGGAGGCTTGAACGCATGCGATGGCGGCCAGACACGGTGACCATCTTGCGTATCTCGTGGGGGTACTGCCACGTCCGTTCGGACGAAAGTTACGCAGGAGAAACAGTTGACCACCCAAAAATCACGCTGAGTGATTGGTCAGTCATCGGACGTGGTCGCCCTCCACAAGGGACAGCGCCGGGCGGCCTTGATCCGTTACGGCCGGACGCACGTCGGGCTCGCCACCGGCACCGGCTCCCCCACCGGCTCGGGCACCCCGGTCCCGGGATCCAGCCGGAAGATTCTGATCATGTCGGCCCGTTCGTCGGCCACGTACAGGTGCCCGGGTGTGAGGGCGAAGTGCCGGGGCCACTCGCCGCCGGTGTCGACCTCCGCCACCAGCTCCGGCCGCTCGCCCGCCACCGCGAAGACGGCCACCGTGCCCACTCCGCGATTGGCCACGTAGAGGAACCGCCCGTCCGGTCCGACGGCGACCTCGGAGGGCTGCACGTGCCCCGTCCGCTCGCTCGCGTCCACCCGGACCCGCTGGTGCAGCGCGCCGTCCGGGGTCAGCTCGTAGCCGGTGACCGTCCCGTCCAGCTCGCCGACCAGCCAGCACCGCCGCCCGTCGGGGTGCCGGGCGAGATGCCGGGGGCCGGTGCCGGCCGGGGTGCGCAGCCGGGGCGCCCGGGGCACGAGCCGGCCGGAGGCGTCGTCCAGGTCATACCGGTAGACCGAGTCCGTACCCAGGTCGACGGCGAGCAGCGGGCCGCCGTCGGGATCGGGCGAGACCATGTGGCAGTGCGCCTTCTCCTGCCGCTGCGGGTCGGCGCCGTGCCCCTCGTGGCGGACCAGGTCGCTGCGCTTGCCCGGGACGCCGGCGCCGTCCAGCGGGAAGACCGCCACGCTCCCGCCGCCGTAGTTCGCCACGACCAGGTGCCGCCCGTCCGGGACCACCGCCAGGTGGCACGGCTCGGCCCCGCCGGTCTCCCCGACGCCGAGCAGCGTCAGGCCGCCGTCCGGGTCCGTCGCGAAGGCGCTGACCCGCCCCTCGGCGCCCTCGTTGACCGCGTACAGCACGGGCAGCGCGGGGTGCCGGACCAGGAACGACGGCGACGGGGTGACCGCCGCCGTGCCGAGCGGGGTGAGCGCCCCGGTACGCGGGTCGCGCCGGGCGGCCGCGATGCCCTCGGCCCGCCCGCCCATCTCCGCCGTGTACCCGCCGATGTGGACGATCGTTTCCTGCCCGCTCACCGGTCCCACCTTCCGCCGCCTGGGTAGATCCAACCAGAGGCTTCCCCGGGAGCCGGCCGGTTAGCCGTCTTTTCCCGGACCGGTTTCGCCGGGCCGCCCCCGACCGGCCGACCGTCAGCCCACCGGCACCGGCTCGCCGCGCTGCCGGGCGACGTGCTCGACCAGCGAGATCAGCACGAGCTTCCCGGACTGCCGGTCCCGGGCGTCGCAGAGCACCAGCGGCACCTCCGGGTCCAGGTCCAGCGCGTCACGGACCGCCTCCAGGCCGAACCGCCGGGCCTCGTCGAAGCAGTTGACCCCCACCACGAAGGGGATGCCGCGCTGCTCGAAGTAGTCGATCGAGGGGAAGCAGTCCGCCAGCCGGCGGGTGTCCGCCAGCACCACCGCGCCGAGGGCGCCGAAGGCCAACTCGTCCCAGAGGAACCAGAACCGGTCCTGGCCGGGGGTGCCGAAGAGGTAGACCTGGAGGTCGTCGTTGATGGTGATCCGGCCGAAGTCCATCGCCACCGTGGTGGTCGACTTCTCCTCCACCCCGGAGACGTCGTCGGTGCCGATCCCGGCACCGGTCAGCACCTCCTCGGTCTGCAACGGGCGGACCTCGCTCAACGCGCTCACCAGCGTCGTCTTGCCGGCGCCGAAGCCACCGGCGATGAGGATCTTGAGGGCCAGCGGGACGCGCGGGGTCACCTGCCGGTCAAAGCGCACGGAGTCCACTGACCACCGCCTTGAGGATGTTGTCGTCGGGCAGATACGCGGCGGTCGGCGGCCGGTGCACCGCGACCAGCCCACGGGCGACGAGGTCGCCGAGCAGCACGCGGACCACGCCCACGGCGAGGTCCAGGTCGGCGGCGAGGTCGGCCACCGCGACCGGACGCCGGGCCAGCTCGACCAGCCGACGGTGCTCGGGCTGGAACCCGGGCTGGCCGGTCGCGTCGGCCGCCGGCCCGGCCAGCACGAACGCCACCAGGTCGAACCCCTCCACCGGCGGGCGCACCCGGCCTCCGGTGAGGGTGTACGGCCGGACGACCGGCCCGGCCGCACCGTCCAGCCACTCGTCCTGCGGGCCCGGCGGCTCAGTCCGCATCGCCGGCTCCCGGCGCCGTCCGGGCCGGCGCGGTCAGGTTCTCGCCGACCCGGATCACCAGCATCGCCATCTCGTACGCCACCAGGCCGATGTCGGCGTCGGCGTCGCTCACCACCGCCAGGCAGGCGCCCTGCCCGGCGGCCGTGACGAAGAGGTACGCGGACTCCATCTCCACCACGGTCTGGCGGACCGCGCCGCCGTTCACGTGGCGGGTGGCTCCCTTCGCCAGGCTGGAGAAGCCGGAGGCCAGGGCGCAGAGGTGCTCCGCGTCGTCCCGGCCGAGCTCGGCGGAGGCGCCGAGCAGCAGCCCGTCCGCCGACAGCACCACCGCCTGGCGGGCGGCCGGCACCCGCTCCACCAGGTCGTCGAGCAACCAGTCGAGATCGGCGTTCTGCCGCGTCGTGTGCACCACTAGGCGTCCCTCTCAGTCGCGGGCGGAGGTTCCGGAGCCGGCGCCGGCTCCGGCGAGGAGGGCGCCGCGGCCCGGCCGCGGGCCGGGGCGGCGGGATCGGTGGTGGCGCGGGCGCCGTCCCGGCGGCCCCGCGCGGTGCCGGCCTGGAGGGCGGCCATCGCCCGCCGGGCCTCGTCCGGGGAGCGGGGCGCCGGGCTCTCCGCGACCACCGGCCGCGGGCGGTTGCCCGGCCCGCGCCGGCGGACCCGGCGCGGCAGGCCGTCCCCGTCGGCGGGGTCCTCCACCGCCGCGGTGCGGCCCGACGGCAGCGGCACCACCGCCGACTCGGGGCGCTCCCGCCCCGGCCGGGCGGTACGCGCCCGGGGCACCGTGCTCAACCGGGTCACCTTCGCCAGCCGCCGATCGCCGGAGGTGGCCCCCGGGCCGGCCGGCACCAGCGCCGGCTCCTCGGTTACCAGGTCGGCCGGGACGAGCACCACGGCGGTGGTACCGGCCGGCGTGGCCGCCCGCAGCTCGACCCGGACGCCGTGCCGGGCGGCGAGCCGGGCGACCACGAAATGGCCCAGCCGGGCGCTGTCCACCGGGTCGAACTCGGGTGACCGGGACAGCTTGCGGTTGGCCTCGGCCAGGGCCGCCGGCGACAGGCCGAGCCCGCGGTCGGTGATCTCGAGGGCGTACCCGCCGGGCACGCTCCGCCCGGTGACGTCCACCCGGCTGCGCGGCGGGGAGAAGGCCGTGGCGTTCTCGATCAGCTCGGCGAGCAGGTGGATGACGTCGCCGACGGCCCGGCCGAGCACCCCGGCCGGCTGCACCTCGCCCACGTCCACCCGGTCGTACGACTCCACCTCGGAGCTCGCGCCCCGGATCACGTCGACGACGGCGACCGGGCTGCGCCAGCCCCGGCCGGGGGCGGCGCCGGCGAGGATGACCAGGTCCTCGGCGTGCCGCCGGAGCCGGGTGGCCAGATGGTCGACCTGGAACAGACCGGCCAGCTCGTCCGGATCCTCGGTCTGCCGCTCCAGCCGGTCCAGCAGGGCGAGCTGCCGGTGCACCAGGCCCTGGCTGCGCCGGGCGATGTTGAGGAAGACCTCGTTGAGCCCGCGGCGGAGGGTGACCTCGTCGACGGCCGACTGCAGCGCGGTCCGGCGTACCTCGTTGAAGGCCCGCCCGACCTCGCCGATCTCGTCACCGCCGTGATCCAGCTCCGGCGCCTCCCGGGTGACGTCCACCTCCTCGCCGCGCCGCAGCCGGGCGACCACGTCCGGCAGCCGGTGCTCGGCCATCTCCAGCGCGGCGGTGCGGACCCCGGTGAGCCGGCGGGCGAGCGAGCGGCCGACCCGCAGGGCGATCAGCACGCAGATCACGATGGCGACCATGCCGAGCAACCCGGCGGCGGCGAGCCGGACGAGGATGCCCACCGCCATCGGCACCGACCGTTCGGCCAGCCCGTCGGCGCCGCGCAGCTCGAAGTCGCGCAACCCCTGCCAGGCCCCAGCCTGGCTGGTCTCCCAGCCCCGTACGTCGAGCCCGGCCGGCAGGCCGGGGCTGCGGATCAGGGCGTCCTGGAGGGCACGCAGCCGGACGAAGTCGGCCCCCTCGGTGAGCCGCTGGTACGCCGCCCGCTCCGCAGCGGGCAGGTCGGCGACCGCGGTCTCGGCCAGGAACCGCTGGTTCTCGATGGTGCGGACCAGTTGCTCGTGCTCGCCCTCGGCGTACCGACCAGCGGTGATCGCGCCGGCCAGCAGGGCGTCGGCCTGGCCGAGCAGCTCCCGGGACCGGCCCAGCGCGGTGAGGGCCAGCGCCTCGCGGTTGAGCTCCACGTCGGGCATCGCGGCCATCGCGGAGAACGCCTGGAAGGCCGAGTTGATCATCCCACTGTAGAGGCCGATCGCCCCGGCGCGGTCCACCTTGCGGGCGTCGATGAAGCCCCGGCCCGCGGGCAGCGCGTCGAGCGCCGAGACCAACTGGTCGAGCCGGGCGTCGAGCAGGTCGTCGGCGGCGTCCCGCAGGTCGTCCCCGTCGACCCGGCGCCGCAGCTCGGCGACCGCCCGGTCGGTGCGGGTACGCTGCTCGGCCAGCGCCGGCAGGACGTCGTGCCCGCCCAGCTGCACCACCGAGAGCCGGCGCTCCCGTTGCAGCTCCGCCACCACCGTCTCACCAGGACGGCCGAGGTCGTAGAGATAGGTGCGCGCGGCCAGCAGGTCGAGGGCCGGCCCGAACGCCAGCGTGGTGGCGAAGATCCAGAGCGCCAGCAGCGCGGTCACCGGACCGATGACCAGCGCGGTCAGCTTGGCGCGGATCGGCCAGTCACGGGTGTTCATCAGACCTCGCCCGGAAGGGTTTCGCAGGGGTGGCGCCGACACCGGGCCGGAAGCTGACCGGCCACGGACGCCGCGCCCCGGCTCGGGCGCCTTGGGCAGGATACGTAATCAGCGACGGATGCACTACCGGCCGTCTCGCCGGGGACTACTGTCCGGGATGTTCCCGTGTGGACGCCGTTCGACGGGGACGCCCGGCGAACCGGCGGGCGTCCCGTCCGCCGTAGCGGCTCAGAGCGTCCGGCGTCGACCGAATCCGTTGTCTGGAACGAATCAGGTTGCGACGCGCCCGCCGCGGGCCGTTCGGAGGTTTCCCCGCCGGAAACCCGGACGGAAAGTCCCCCGGATCGGGATTGGCGATCACCGCACGGAGGGAATACCAGGCGGCGAAGGAGGAGCCATGTCGCCCACGCAGGTAGTCGTCTTAGTCATCGTCGTTCTCGTCCTCGCGGCGCTGGCCGCGATCGTCGTCATGGCCGGCCGTCGGCGGGCCCTCAAGCAGCGGTTCGGCCCCGAGTACGACCGGGCCGTCGCCGAACAGGACAGCCGGGGCGCCGCCGAGCGGGAGTTGCGCGAGCGGGAGCGCCGCCACGCCGAGCTGGAACTGACCCCGCTCAGCCCGGAGTCCCGGGCGAAGTACGCCGCGGCCTGGGAGGAACTCCAGGTCCGCTTCGTCGACTCCCCGGCCGAAACGGTGGGCGAGGCCGACGAGCTGGTGAGCCGGCTGATCGCCGAGCGCGGCTACCCCACCGGCGAATTCTCCGAGCAGGCCGCCCACCTCTCGGTCGAGCACGCCCGCACGCTCGGCCACTACCGGCAGCGGCAGCGGCTGGGCCGCGTCCCCCGCCGGGCGGGCCGAGGTGAACTCCCAGGCCGTGTCGGTACGGGTGGCCCAGCGCCACTCGTCCGACGAGCGCCGGGTGCTCACGTCCAGCCGGTAGCGGGCCGAACCGGGCACCGTCGGCACCGGCGCCCAGCCGCCGGAGAGATCCGCGATCTGCTGCCCGTCCCGGCTGAGCCGAACCTGCACCGTGTCCTGTTCCTCGCTGACCCGGGCCACGCCGTAGTGGCCGTCGGCATCGACGAACTCGGCCACCCGCAGGTTCAGCGTGTCGCCGGTGCGGGTGGGCACCGCGGCCCCGCCCGCCGGCACGGCCGGCCGGACCACCGGGGCGTGCCAGGTCTCGGTGACCCGGTCGTCGGCCGCGTACCGCCGGGGCTGCTCGGTCAACCCGCCGAGCAGCGGACCCCAGTCGGACCAGGACAGCTGGTGCAGCACACGCTGCTGCCACCAGGAGTCCCCGGCGCTGACGAACTCCTGCCGCACGGTGCCGGTACGCACCATCCGCTGGTCGTCGTTCCAGGAGTACTCCTGCCAGGGCCGCCACCCGAAGCGCTGCTCACTGGCCCAGTCGAACCCGCCGGTGTCGGCGTAGCGGGCGGTCACCTCGGCGGTGTTGTCCGCGGTCACCCGGTGCAGGACCCGGTCCGGGACCCGTCCCTTCGACACCTGCCACACGTCGTACAGGTACGGGCTGTCCACGGTCAGCGTCAGGTCCAGGGTGGCGCGGCCGCTCTTCGCCGCCCCGATCACCCGCTGCCCGTCGTCGTACGCCACCACCATCGCCGGGATCGGCAGCCGGTCCCCGGTCGGGCGCCACACCGTCCACGCGCTGCGGTCCGCCGGGCGGACGATGAGGACCGCCGCCGCGCCGGCCGCCGCGGCCGCCGCCACCTGCTCCTCCTCGGACCGGTCGTCGCTGGCGACGAGCACCGCCGCGGCGCCGCGCGCCCCGGCCAGCTCGCCGGCGGTGCCGGTGCCCGCCCAGACCAGCGGCAGCTTGCGCCGGCCGGTCGGCGCCGGCGACTGACCCAGCAGGTTGATGTCCAGCGGACCGGACACCCCGCTGATCGCGGCGTCGACCATGGGCGCGACCAGCTGCCACCGCGAGGCGAACTCGAACTCGCCCTGGCGCACCGCCCGGGTCGGGGTCACGTTCAGCTGCTGCACCGTGCTGAACGCCATCACCCCGTGGTCGACCTGCCGCCCGTTGCCGAAGACCCGGTGCTCGTAGAAGCTGAGCGTGTCCCGCTGCTCGGTGGGTTTCGGGGTCTCGATCCGCACCGGGGTGCCCTTGCGCGGGTCGAGCACCACGGTCAGATCCCGGTCGACGGTCAGCTCCGGGTCGGTGACCAGGGTGAGCTGCTCGTCCAGCGGAGCGCCGTGCTCGATGAGCCCCTGCAGCAGGTAGGGGCCCTCCTCCACCCGCACCTGCCAGTCGCCCCCACCGAGCCAGCCGAGCACATCGGACTCGGGGTGCTCGCCGAAGAGCGTGACGACCGGCGCCGGGCCGGGCTGCCCGGCCATGTCCAGGGCGCGCAGGGTGACGGTGTGCAGCGGGCCGCTGAGGGTGAGACCGACGGCGGTGCGTACGGTCACCCCGTCCGCGCCGGTGGCCACCAGCCAGCCGCCGTGCGGGCCGCGGTCCAGCCTCGCGGGGTCGGCCCGCAGCGGGACGGC
>NZ_JBSGJR010000100.1:0-15070 GCF_053605645.1 Micromonospora sp. NPDC003776 | reverse complement strand
GCTCCATGCGGCACGGGCCGTTCTCGTGACGGCGATCACCACTTCATGTATATGCAATCGGCTGCATGACGTTGCAAGAGGAGGCGACGGCCGGTAGCCTGGACTGCATAGTCATGCGGAGGTGAGTATGGGCATCCGAGTCGCGGTCGCCGGGGCGAGTGGGTACGCCGGTGGCGAGCTGCTGCGCCTGCTCGCCGGCCACCCCGAGTTCGACCTCGTCGCCGCCACCGCGCACTCCTCGGCCGGCCGGCCCGTCGCCGCCGTACATCCGCAGCTCGCCGGGCTGGACCTGACGTTCGGGGCGACCGACCCGGCCACCCTGGCCGACGCGGACCTGGTCTTCCTGGCGCTGCCGCACGGCCAGTCCGCGGCCCTCGCCGCGGCCCTGCCCGGCACCGTCAAGGTGGTCGACCTCGGTGCCGACCATCGGCTGCGGGACGCGGACGCCTGGGCCCGCTACTACGGCGGCGAACACGCCGGTGCCTGGACCTACGGACTGCCCGAGCTGCCCGGCCAGCGCGCGGCGATCGCCGCCGCGACCCGGGTCGCCAGCACCGGCTGCTACGCCGTGGCCACCACCCTGGCGCTCGCCCCGCTGATCGCCGCCGGGGCGGTGTTCCCCACCGACGTGGTGGTGGTCGCCGCCTCCGGCACCTCCGGCGCCGGGCGGGCCGCCAAGGCCCACCTGCTCGGCAGCGAGGTGATGGGTGACCTGTCGCCCTACAAGGTGGGCGCGCACCAGCACGTGCCGGAGATCAAGCAGGCCACCGGGGCGGGCAGCCTCTCCTTCACCCCGGTGCTCGCCCCGATGCCGCGGGGCATCCTCGCCACCGTCACGGCCGTGCCGACCGGCGACGCCGACCCCCGCGAGGTGCTCGCCGCCGCGTACGCGGACGCACCCTTCGTGCACGTGCTGCCCGAGGGGTCGTGGCCGCACACGGCCGCGACGGCCGGCTCGAACTCCGCCCACCTCCAGGCCACCGTCGACGTCGACTCCGGCCGGGTGATCGTGGTCAGCGCCATCGACAACCTGGGCAAGGGCGCGGCCGGCCAGGCCGTGCAGAACGCCAATCTCATGTTCGACCTCCCCGAAACCACCGGACTCTCCGTGTTTGGAGTAGCCCCATGAGCGTCACCGCCCCCCGGGGCTTCCGGGCGGCCGGCGTGGCCGCCGGGCTCAAGGCCAGCGGCGCCGGCGACGTCGCCCTGGTCGTCAACGACGGCCCCGACGCCGGGATCGCCGGCGTCTTCACCGCCAACCGGGTCAAGGCCGCCCCCGTGCTCTGGACCCAGCAGGCCGTGCGCGGCGGCGTGGTCCGTGCCGTGGTGCTCAACTCCGGCGGCGCCAACGCCTGCACCGGCCCGGGCGGCTTCCAGGACACCCACGCCACCGCCGAGCACACGGCTGCGGCGGTCACCGCCGGCAGCCCCCGACTGATGATCGGCGCGGGCGAGGTCGCGGTCTGCTCCACCGGCCTGATCGGCGTGCGCCTGCCCATGGACAAACTCCTGCCCGGGGTACGCTCCGCCGTCCGCGGCCTGTCCCGCGACGGTGGCCGGCCCGCCGCCGAGGCGATCATGACCACGGACACCCGGGCCAAGACCACCGTGGCCCAGGGCAGCGGCTGGACCGTCGGCGGGATGGCCAAGGGCGCCGGCATGCTCGCCCCGGCGATGGCGACCATGCTCTGCGTGCTGACCACCGACGCGGTGGCCGGGCCGGAGACCCTGGACGCCGCGCTGCGCGCCGCCACCCGGGTCACCTTCGACCGGATCGACTCCGACGGCTGCATGTCCACCAACGACACGGTGCTGCTGCTGGCCAGCGGCGCGTCCGGCGTCGAGCCCACCGAGGCGGAGCTGACCGCCACGGTGACCGCCGCCTGCCACGACCTGGCCCAGCAGCTGATCGCCGACGCCGAGGGCGCCACCAAGCAGATCGCCATCGACGTCACCGGCGCGGCGAGCGAGGACGACGCCGTGGAGGTGGGCCGCTCGGTCGCCCGCAACAACCTGGTCAAGACCGCGTTGTTCGGCAACGACCCGAACTGGGGGCGGATCCTCGCCGCCGTCGGCACCACCGCCGCCGCGTTCGAGCCGGACGGGGTGGACGTCGCGGTCAACGGGGTCTGGGTGTGCCGGGGCGGCGCCGCCGCCGAGGACCGGTCCAAGGTGGACCTCACCGGCCGGGACGTGACCATCCGGATCGACCTGCACGCCGGCGACGCCGCGGCGACGATCTGGACCAACGACCTGTCGCACGCGTACGTGCACGAGAACTCGGCGTACTCGACATGAGCCTCACCGCGGACCTCACCCGGGCCCAGGCCAAGGCCGAGACGCTGATCGAGGCCCTGCCCTGGCTGGCCCGCTTCTCCGGCGCCACCGTCGTGGTCAAGTACGGCGGCAACGCCATGGTCGACCCCGAGCTGCAGCGGGCCTTCGCCGCCGACATGGTCTTCCTCCGGTACGCCGGCCTCAAGCCGGTCGTCGTGCACGGCGGCGGGCCGCAGATCTCCGCCATGCTGGGCCGGCTCGGCATCGCCAGCGAGTTCAAGGGCGGCCTGCGGGTCACCACCCCGGAGGCGATGGACGTCGTCCGGATGGTCCTGGTCGGCCAGGTCGGCCGGGAACTGGTCGGCCTGATCAACGCCCACGGCCCGTTCGCGGTCGGCCTCTCCGGCGAGGACGCCGGCCTGTTCACCGCGGTGCGCCGGCCGGCGTACGTGGACGGGGAGCCGGTCGACGTCGGGCAGGTCGGTGACGTGGAGTCGGTGGACGTCTCCGCGGTGGCCGACCTGATCGCGGCCGGCCGGATCCCGGTCATCTCCACCGTGGCGCCGGACGCCGACGGGGTGCTGCACAACCTCAACGCGGACACCGCCGCCGCCGCGCTGGCGATCGCCCTGCGGGCCCGCAAGCTGGTCGTCCTCACCGACGTCGCCGGCCTCTACGCGGACTGGCCGGACACCGCGAGCCTGGTCAGCGAGATCACCACCGACGACCTGGCGAAGCTGCTGCCGTCCCTGGAATCGGGGATGGTCCCCAAGATGGAGGCCTGCCTGCGGGCGGTGCGCGGGGGAGTGCCCGCCGCGCACGTCGTCGACGGCCGGGTCGCCCACTCGACCCTGCTGGAAGTGTTCACCTCGGAAGGATTCGGCACGATGGTGGTGGCGGAATGAGCACGCTGGTACAGCGCTGGGGCGCGGCCATGATGGACACCTACGGCACCCCACCGCTGGCGCTCGTCTCCGGCTCCGGCGCCGTCGTGGTCGACGAGGCCGGCCGGGAGTACGTCGACCTGCTCGGCGGCATCGCGGTCAACGCCCTCGGCCACGCCCACCCGGCCGTGGTGGCCGCCGTGTCCAAGCAGGTCGCCACCCTCGGGCACGTCTCCAACCTGTTCGTCGCCGAGCCGCCGGTGGCCCTCGCCGAGCTGCTGCTGGCCCTGGCCGGCCGCCCCGGCCGGGTCTTCTTCGCCAACTCGGGCGCCGAGGCGAACGAGGCCGCGTTCAAGCTGTCCCGGCTGACCGGCCGCAGCCACGTGGTCGCCACCCGGGGCGGCTTCCACGGCCGGACCATGGGCGCGCTGGCGCTCACCGGCCAGCCGGCCAAGGCCGACCCGTTCCGTCCGCTGCCGGGCGACGTCACGCACGTCGAGTACGGCGACGTGGCCGCCCTCGCGGCGGCGGTCACCGACGCGACCGCCATGGTGATCCTGGAGCCGATCCAGGGGGAGAACGGCATCGTCGTCCCGCCGCCCGGCTACCTCGCCGAGGCCCGGCGGATCACCGCCGCACACGGCGCCCTGCTGGTGCTCGACGAGGTGCAGACCGGCATCGGCCGCACCGGCCACTGGTTCGCCCACCAGGCCGAGGGCGTCGAACCGGACCTCGTCACCCTGGCCAAGGGGCTCGGCGGTGGCCTGCCCATCGGCGCCTGCCTGGCCTTCGGCCGGGCCGCCGAGCTGCTCGCCCCCGGCTCGCACGGCACCACCTTCGGCGGCAACCCGGTCAGCTGCGCCGCCGCCCTGGCGGTGATCGCCACCATCGCCAACGAGGGGCTGCTCGACCACGTCAAGCGGATCGGGGAGCGGCTGCGGCGCGGCGTCGAGGCGCTCGGCCACCCGCTGGTCACCGAGGTACGCGGCGCCGGCCTGCTGCTCGGGGTCGTGCTCGACCATCCGGTCTCCGGCGCGCTGGCGGCCGCGCTGCGGGAGGCGGGCTTCCTGGTCAACCCGGTGCAGCCCGGCGTGGTCCGGCTGGCCCCGCCGCTGATCCTGACGGCGGGGCAGGTCGACGCCTTCCTCGCCGCCCTCCCCGCCGCCCTCGACGCGGCCCTGCCCCCCGCGTCCGCCGCCCCCGCCGGTGCAGATCTTGGCAGGGAAGGGCCCCCGGAGGGGCCGGAATCCTCCAAGATCTCCACCGGCTCGACCACCACGGAGGCCCCCGCGTGATCCGCCACTTCCTGCGCGACGACGACCTGTCGCCCGCCGAGCAGTCCGCGGTGCTCGACCTCGCGGCCCGGATGAAGGTCGACCGGTTCGCCCAGAAGCCCCTGTCCGGGCCGAGGTCGGTGGCGGTGCTCTTCGACAAGCAGAGCCTGCGCACCCGGATCTCGTTCGACGCCGGCATCGCCGAACTGGGTGGCCACCCGCTGGTGGTGGACACCCAGGTCACCCACTTCGGGCGGGGCGAGAGCCTGGCCGACGCCGGCCGGGTGCTCTCCCGCTACGTGGCGGCGATCGTGCTGCGCACCCACGGCGACGACCGGATCGCCGAGGTCGCCTCGCACGCCACCGTGCCGGTGATCAACGCGCTGACCGACACGTACCACCCGTGCCAGCTGCTGGCCGACCTGCTCACCGTCCGGGAACGGTGCGGCGGGACCGCCGGGCGCACCCTGGCGTACGTCGGCGACGCGGCGAACAACATGGCGCACTCGTACCTGCTCGCCGGGGCGACCGCCGGGATGCACGTCCGGGTCGCCGGGCCGGCCGGGTTCCAGCCCGACCCGGAGATCGTCGCCCGGGCCGAGAAGATCGCCGCGGGCACCGGGGGTTCGGTCCGGGTGCTCACCGACCCGGTGCAGGCGGTCCGCGCCGCCGACGTGGTCGCCACGGACACCTGGACCTCGATGGGCCAGGAGTCCGACGGCCTCGACCGGATCACCCCGTTCCTGCCGTACCAGGTCAACGACGCGCTGCTCGGCCACGCCGGCGCCGACGTCATCGTGCTGCACTGCCTGCCCGCCCACCGGGGCGAGGAGATCACCGACGAGGTGCTGGACGGGCCGCACAGCGCGGTTTTCGACCAGGCGGAGAATCGGCTGCACGCCCAGAAGGCGCTGTTGACGTTTCTCCTGGAGGCATCCCCCTCATGACCGCTCCGCTGACCCGCGCCGCGCGGCACGCGCGCATCGTCGAGCTGATCCGCGACCAGGCCATCCACTCGCAGACCGAGCTGGCCGACCTGCTCGCCGGTGACGGCATCCAGGTCACGCAGGCCACCCTCTCCCGGGACCTCAAGGAGCTCGGGGCGGTCACCGCGCGTGGCGGCGACGGGCGGGGCGTCTACCTGATCCCCGAGGACGGCCACCGGCCGCTGCGCGAGGCCGAGGCCGCCCCGGCCCGCCTGGTCCGGCTGCTGCGCGAGCTGCTCAACGGGGTCGACTCCAGCGGCAACATCGCCGTGCTGCGTACCCCGCCGGGCGCAGCCCAGTACCTGGCCAGCGCGTTGGACCGAGCGGGCCTGTCCGAGATCGTCGGCACCATCGCCGGCGACGACACCATCCTCGTCGTGGCCCGCGAGGCCGACGGCGGCGCCGCGTTGGGCGACAAGCTCGCCGGGTGGGCCCGCCGGGAAGAGAACATCGAAGGGAGTACCACATGACCGAGCGGGTCGTTCTGGCGTACTCCGGGGGTCTCGACACCTCCGTCGCCATTCCCTACCTGGCCGAGCAGACCGGCGCGGAGGTGGTCGCGGTCGCCGTCGACCTCGGCCAGGGTGGCGAGGACCTGAACGTCATCCGGCAGCGCGCCCTGGACTGCGGCGCGGTGGAGTCCGAGGTGATCGACGCGCGTGACGAGTTCGCCGCCGAGTACTGCCTGCCGGCCATCCGGGCCAACGCCCTCTACATGGACCGCTACCCGCTGGTCTCCGCGCTGTCCCGGCCGCTGATCGTCAAGCACCTGGTCAGCGCGGCGAGGAAGCACGGCGGCACGATCGTGTCGCACGGCTGCACCGGCAAGGGCAACGACCAGGTCCGGTTCGAGGTCGGCCTGGGCGCGCTCGCGCCCGACCTGAAGATCATCGCGCCGGCCCGGGACTTCGCCTGGACCCGGGACAAGGCGATCGCCTTCGCCGAGGAGAAGGGGCTGCCGATCGACGTCACGGCCAAGTCGCCGTACTCGATCGACCAGAACCTGTGGGGCCGGGCCGTCGAGACCGGCTTCCTCGAGGACATCTGGAACGGCCCGATCGAGGACCTCTACTCGTACACCGCCGACCCGGCGCAGGAGCGGGACGCCGACGAGGTGGTCATCACCTTCGACGCCGGCGTGCCGGTCGCGATCGACGGCGAGACGGTGACCCCGTACCAGGCGATCCTCGAGCTCAACCGGCGGGCCGGCGCGCAGGGCGTGGGCCGGCTCGACATGGTCGAGGACCGGCTGGTCGGCATCAAGAGCCGCGAGGTGTACGAGGCACCCGGCGCGATCGCGCTGATCACCGCCCACCAGGAGCTGGAGGCGGTCACCGTGGAGCGGGACCTGGCCCGGTTCAAGCGCGGCGTGGACCAGCGCTGGGGCGAGCTGGTCTACGACGGCCTCTGGTTCTCGCCGCTGAAGCACTCGCTCGACGCGTTCATCGACGACGCCCAGCGGCAGGTCTGCGGCGAGGTGCGGCTCGTCCTGCACGGCGGCCGGGCGGTGGTCACCGGCCGGCGCTCCGAGGCCAGCCTCTACGACTTCGGCATGGCCACCTACGACACCGGCGACACCTTCGACCAGTCCCTCGCCAAGGGCTTCGTGCAGCTGTGGGGCCTGCCCAGCAAGATGGCCGCCGCGCGGGACTCCCGGTTGGGTGGTGCGTGATCGTGAACAGCACAATGGGTGGGGTGGACGACAAGAGCCTGATTGAGAACAGCGCCGCCGCCAACCGGACGAGCCTCTGGGGCGGCCGATTCGCCGGCGGACCCTCCGAGGCCCTGGCCCGACTGTCGGTGAGCGTGCAGTTCGACTGGCGCCTCGCCCCGTACGACATCGCCGGCTCCCGGGCGCACGCCCGGGTGCTGGCCGGCGCCGGCCTGCTCGACCCCGAGGAGCTGGGGAAGATGCTGGCCGCGCTGGACGACCTGGAGGCCGCCTGCGCCTCCGGAGCGTTCCGGCCCACGGTCGACGACGAGGACGTGCACACCGCGTTGGAGCGCGGCATGCTGGAGCGGCTCGGCAGCCTCGGCGGCAAGCTGCGCGCCGGCCGTTCCCGCAACGACCAGGTCGCCACCGACCTGCGGCTCTACCTGCGCGACCACGCCCGTGGGGTGGCCGAGCGGCTGGTGGAGCTGGCCGAGGCGCTGACCGAGCAGGCCGGCCGGCACGTCGAC
This sequence comes from Micromonospora sp. NPDC003776, assembly GCF_053605645.1. Taxonomy (NCBI): domain Bacteria; kingdom Bacillati; phylum Actinomycetota; class Actinomycetes; order Micromonosporales; family Micromonosporaceae; genus Micromonospora; species Micromonospora sp. NPDC003776. Next base: position 7,468 of record NZ_JBSGJR010000100.1, on the reverse strand, counting down.
ACCGGCGCGCCCGGCATGACCCACCTCCAGCACGCCCAGCCGGTCACCTTCGGGCACTGGCTGCTCGCCCACGTGCAGCCGCTGCTGCGCGACCTGGATCGGCTGCGCGACTGGGACCAGCGGACGGCGATCAGCCCGCTCGGCGCGGGCGCGCTCGCCGGCTCCGGCCTGCCGCTGGACCCGGTGGTGGTGGCCAAGGAGCTGGGCTTCCGGACGTCCTTCGCCAACTCGATGGACGCCGTCGCCGACCGGGACTTCGTCGCCGAGTTCCTCTTCGTGACCGCGATGATCGGCGTGCACCTGTCCCGCCTCGGCGAGGAGCTGGTGCTCTGGACCTCGCAGCAGTTCGGCTGGGTGGAGCTGGACGACTCCTTCGCCACCGGGTCGTCGATCATGCCGCAGAAGAAGAACGCGGACATCGCCGAGCTGGCCCGGGGCAAGTCCGGCCGGCTCGTCGGCGGGCTGATGAGCGTGCTCACCATGCTCAAGGGCCTGCCGATGACGTACGACCGGGACATGCAGGAGGACAAGGAACCGGCCTTCGACGCGGTCGACACCCTGGAGCTGCTGCTGCCCGCGCTGGCGGGGATGATCTCCACGATGACGGTCCGCGCCGACCGCCTGGTCGCCGAGGCGCCGGCCGGCTTCTCGCTCGCCACCGAGGTGGCGGACTGGCTGGTCCTCCGGGACGTGCCGTTCCGGGAGGCGCACGAGATCACCGGCAAGCTGGTCGCGCTCTGCGTGGCCCGGGACTGCGCCCTCGACGAGGTCTCCGACGAGGACCTGGCCGCGGTGAGCGAGCACCTCGACCCGTCGGTGCGGGACGTGCTCTCGGTGCGGTCCGCCCTGGCCGCCCGGATGACCCCCGGCTCCACCGGCCCCGGGCCGGTGGCCGACCAGCTCGCCGCCGCCGCCGACAAGCTGGCCGGCTGGCGGGAGTGGGCCGCCGAGCGGGTCGTGCCCCGCTGACCGGCTGCGCCGCCCGCGCCACCCAGGAAGGCCCCCGATCCGCGCCTCGCGGTCGGGGGCCTTCTTCTGGCCGGACCGGTTCCCGTGGCCCCGCAGGGGCATGCCCTGGTTTATGCCGTGGGGCGACGGGGATCCGCGGCGGGAATCGAGGGGGAGCGAAGTGGACAACAGAGTTGTCGAGCAGCCGACGCCGCCGTTTCCGGGCCAGTCCCAGTCGAGGCCGGGACTGGACGCCCGGATGGATCCTCGCCCGCGCAACCAGGCGACCGCACTGCGCGGGTCCGGAAAACTGACCGATTGCACGGCGCTGATCACCGGCGGGGACAGTGGGATCGGCGCCGCCGTCGCGGTGCTGTTCGCCCGGGAGGGTGCGAACGTGGCGATCGTCTGCCTGCCCGCCGAGCAGGAGGACGCGGACCACGTCTCCGAACTGGTGCGGCAGGAGGGACGGCGGTGCCTGGTGCTGACCGGGGACGTGAAGGACTCCTCGTTCTGCAACACGGCCGTGGAGCGCACGGTCGCCGAGTTCGGCCGGCTGGACATCCTGGTCAACAACGCCGCCATCCTGTTCCAGTACTCGTCGCTGGCCGACGTTCCGGACGATGATCTCGACGAGATGTTCCGCACCAACGTGTCGGGCTACTTCTACATGGCCCGGGCGGCGCTGCCGCACCTGCCGGCGGGTGGTTGCATCGTCAACTGCGGTTCGGTCGCCGGTTTCGAGGGGAATCCGTCGCTCGTCGGGTACGCGGAAACCAACGGGGCGATTCACACCTTCACCAAGTCGCTGGCGACGGAACTGATCTCGCGCGGCATCCGGGTGAACTGTGTGGCGCCCGGGCCGGTATGGACGCCGTTGAACGCCTCCAGCCGTACTCCGGAACAGATGGCGGGATACGGCGACCAGACCGACGGCGTACCGCTGGGCCGGCCCGCGCAGCCCGAGGAGATCGCGCCCGCCTTCCTGTTCTTCGCCAGCAACGCGGACAGCAGCTACGTCACCGGTGAGACGCTGGCCCTGTTCGGTGGCCGGATCCTCGCCAGGTGAACGGGCCGGCCGGGGCCCCGCCCCGGCGGTGAGGAGAGACTGGATGCTCGACCTGGACCCTGCCCTGCGGCCCGTGCATCGGCCGGACGGCTACCTCCGCCTGGAGGACCTGGGCGTGATCGGGGACGGCAGCACCGTCGCGCTCGTCGGCCTCGACGGCTCGATCCCCTGGCTGTGCCTGCCGCACTTCGACTCCGATCCGGTCCTCGCCGGCCTGCTCGACGCCCGGCGGGGCGGGCACTTCACCGTTACCGCCCAGGAGTTGCGGGAGGCCCGACAGCACTACCTCCCAGATACCGCTGTCCTGGTCACCGAGCTGCGCACCGCCACCGGTCTGGTCCAGATCACCGACGCGATCGTGGTTCGCGCCGGCGCCGATCTCGCCGACGACGCACCGGCCGGCCGCGGCGAACTCGTCCGCTCGGCGCGCGTCCTGCACGGCACCGTCCGGCTGGACGTGGACCTGCGGCCCCGCGACGGTGGCCAGCTCCACCCCGCGCTCGACGGCGTGGAGATCCACCCCGCCCGGCGGCCTGACCTGCGCCTGCACCTGCGCGCCGACCGGCCCCTGACCGGCCTGCCGGTCACCTTCGACCTGCGGGAGGGAGAACACGTGGACCTGGTGCTCTCCTGGGGCCGGGTCCACCGCCACCACCGCTTCGACGCGGAGGACCTGCTGGCGATGACCGCGGACGCGTGGCGACGCTGGATGGACCGGTGCACCTACCACGGTCCGCAGGAACCCCTGGTCCGGCGGTCGGCGATCACCCTCAAACTCTGCGACGACTGGGTCAACGGCGCCGCGGTCGCCGCTCCCACGTCCTCACTGCCGGCGCCGATCGGCGGCGTCCGCAACTGGGACTACCGGTACGCATGGGTCCGCGACGCCGCGTTCACCGTGTTCGCCATGCGCCGCATCGGCTTCGAGAACGAGGCGGACGCGTTCCTCGGCTGGATGCTCGACGCCTTCGAGCGCAGCCGGCAACCACGGATCATGTACACCCTCGACGGCGGCCCCGTACCGGACGAGGCCGAGGACCCCGGGCTGGAAGGCTACCGCGGCTCGGCCCCGGTCCACTGGGGCAACGGCGCGGCCGACCAGCGCCAGCACGACGTCTACGGCGAGGTCCTCGACTGCGCCGATCAGTGGGTACGCGCCGGAGGGGAGCTTCAGCCGGCGCTGTGGGCGCGACTGCACGGGCTCGCCGATGCCGCCGAGTGGGCGTGGCGGGAACCGGATCAAGGCATCTGGGAGCTGCGGAACGACGGCCGGGTGTTCACCTACTCAGCCGGGATGTGCCAGGTGGCGCTGGACCGGGCGGCCGCGCTCGGCGAACGGTTCGGCCCGGCGGGCTCGACAGCACGGTGGCGGTCGGCGGCCGCCGAGCTGACCCGACTCATCCTCGAGCGGTCCTGGGACGAGAAGGCACAGACGCTCAGCGCTCATCTCGACGGCGGTGGCGTGCTCGACGCGAGCCTGCTGGCCCTGCCCCTGCGCCGGGTGCTACCCGCCAGCCATCCGCGGATGGTGGCCACCACCGCCGCGGTCGCCGACCGGTTGTCGGCCGGGGACGGGTTGCTCTACCGCTACCGGCACGAGGAGGCGCCGGACGGGATCGAGGGCGACGAGGGCGCCTTCGTGCTGTGCAGCTTCTGGCTGGTCGAGAACCTCGTCCAGCAGGGACGCCTGGACGAGGCGCACGAGCTGTACGCCTCGCTGTGCGCGCGGACGAGCCCACTCGGTCTGCTGTCGGAACAGATCGACCCTGCCACCGGCGGCTTCATCGGCAACTTCCCGCAGGCGTTCAGTCACATCGGCATCATCGCCAGTGGGGTGAGCCTGGCCCGGGCCGCCGCCGGCGCAACCGGATGATCCGCGGTCCGGTCCGGCTGTCACTCGCTCAGCCGGTGGGCCGCTCGCGTCTGGGCAGCTTCGCCACCACCGCGTCGTACGAGCCGTCGACGGCGTCGATCAGCTCGTCGTCGGGGATGCCGCCGTCCAGCCGCAGGGTGTTCCAGCCCGACCGCCCGATGTAGGGGGAGGGGCGGGCGTCGTCGGGGAAGCGGTGCAGCCACTCGTCGGCCACGTCCCGGGACGGGCCGCACTTCACTCCCACCCGCGCCTCGCCATCGGGCGAGCCCAGGAAGGCGAAGATCCGGCTGCCCACCTTGACCACCTCGTCGCCCTCCCAGGGCCGGTCCAGGCGGGCCCCGGGCTTGCCCAGGCAGTACGCCAGCATCTCCTCGCGGGTCATCGGCATCAGTCGCCGGTGCCGGTGCGGACGGTCAGCCGCTCATAGCGCTGCCGGGCCGCCTGGGCGCTGCCCAGCCCCAGTCCGAACGCGATCGCCTGCCAGGTCATGCCGCGGCCGCGGGCGGTCTGCAACAGGCCCGCCTCGAGCGCGTCCACCTCGGCCCGCACGTGCGGAATCAGGGTCAGCGCGGCCATCAGGTCGGCCTGGTCGACCGGTTCCTCGCCCGGCTCCAGCTCCGCCCCGCCCGCCAGGGCCATCACCAGGGTCGACGCCTCGTACGCGTCCGGGACGTCGGGGTGGGCGTAGCGCCGGCGGCGGACGTTCGTGCCCGCGTGCCGTTCGGCGATCCGCATCAGCGCCGCGTAGTTACGGTGCGCGCGGGCCTGGGCAGCATCCGGAGCGGTGAACGGGTCGTTGTTCAGCGTGACCATGTCCTCCATCAGACAGCTTTGAACATGGTCTTGTCAACACTGCGTTGAAAGCAAGTTGTGTTCACGGTCCTGGCGCCGGATAGGGTTTGCCCGTGACCGGCACACACCTCGCCACCCTGTCCGACCTGCTCGCCGGCCCCGTGGTTCCCGCCGCCCGGGGGCTGCTCGGCTGCCGGCTCACCGGCAACGGCGTCACCGTCCGGATCACCGAGGTCGAGGCGTACGCCGGCACCGCCGGAGACCCCGCGTCGCACGCGTACCGGGGGCGTACCGCCCGCAACGCCGTGATGTTCGGCCCCGCCGGGCACGCCTACGTCTACTTCACCTACGGCATGCACTGGTGCGTCAACGTGGTCACCGGGGCGGACGGGGAGGCGTCGGCGGTGCTGCTGCGGGCCGGTGAGGTGATCGAGGGGCTCGACCTCGCCCGGGCCCGCCGCCCCGCCGTACGCCGGGACGTGGACCTTGCCCGCGGTCCGGCCCGGCTCTGCGCGGCGCTCGGCATCGACCGCTCGGTCTACGGCGCGTACCTGCTCGGCGAGGGTCCGGTCCGGCTGCGGCCGGCGGCCGCCCCGGTGCCGGAGGCGGCGGTCGCCGCCGGTCCCCGGGTCGGCGTGACCGGGGCGCACGACGTCCCGTGGCGGTTCTGGCTGGCCGGTGACCCGACCGTGAGTGCCTACCGCCGGCACGTGCCCCGGGTCCGGGGCGGAGCGGCGAAGGGGTGAGCCGGGCCACCCGGCGCCGGGGCCCCGACGGAATAGTTGACTCGTCAAATATGTTGTGCGGTGCGGTCCCGGGCCGCAGCGGTCCGGGCGTCACGCGAGGAGCTGGTCATGCAGTTCGGAGTCTTCACCGTCGGCGACGTCACGGTCGACCCGACCAACGGGCGGCTGCCGTCCGAGCATGAGCGGATCAAGGCCATGGTGGCCATCGCGCTCAAGGCCGAGGAGGTCGGGCTCGACGTCTTCGCCACCGGCGAGCACCACAACCCGCCCTTCGTGCCGTCCTCGCCGACCACCCTGCTCGGTCACATCGCGGCCCGCGCCGAGCGGCTGCTGCTCTCCACCGCGACCACGCTGATCACCACCAACGACCCGGTGAAGATCGCCGAGGACTACGCGATGCTCCAGCACCTGTCCGGCGGCCGGGTGGACCTGATGATGGGCCGCGGCAACACCGGCCCGGTCTACCCCTGGTTCGGTCAGGACATCCGCAACGGCATCCCGCTCGCGATCGAGAACTACGACCTGCTGCGCCGGCTGTGGCGGGAGGACGTGGTCGACTGGAAGGGCCGGTTCCGCACCCCGCTGCAGTCGTTCACCTCGACGCCGCGCCCGCTCGACGGCGTGCCGCCGTTCGTCTGGCACGGCTCGATCCGCAGCCCGGAGATCGCCGAGCAGGCGGCGTACTACGGTGACGGCTTCTTCGCCAACCACATCTTCTGGCCCAAGGAGCACACCCAGCGGATGGTCGGCCTCTACCGGCAGCGCTACGCGCACTACGGCCACGGCTCCCCCGACCAGGCCATCGTCGGCCTCGGCGGCCAGGTCTTCATGCGCCGCAACTCCCAGGACGCGGTCCGTGAGTTCCGGCCGTACTTCGACAACGCCCCGGTCTACGGGCACGGCCCGTCGCTGGAGGAGTTCACCCGGGAGACGCCGCTGACCGTGGGTAGCCCGCAGCAGGTCATCGACCGGACGCTCGGCTTCCGCGAGTACGTCGGCGACTACCAGCGCCAGCTGTTCCTGATCGACCACGCGGGCCTGCCGCTGAAGACCGTCCTGGAGCAGCTCGACCTGCTCGGCGAGGAGGTCGTCCCGGTGCTGCGCAAGGAGTTCGACTCGCTGCGCCCGGCCCACGTGCCCGACGCGCCGACGCACGCCTCGCTGCTGGCCGCCGCGGGCGGCGCCAAGGACAGCACCGTTCAGGCCGTCGACGACGTGACCGGCAAGACGCCCGAGGAGGCCCGATGACCCGCCGTACCCTCGCCGTCGTCTCGGCCGGCCTCGGCCAGCCGTCCTCGACCCGGCTGCTCGCCGACCAGCTCGCCGCGGCCGCCCGCGACGAGCTGGTCCGGCGCGGCGCCGAGGTGGAGATCCGCCCCGTGGAGCTGCGCGAGCACGCCCACGACGTGGTCAACCACCTGCTCACCGGCTTTCCGCCGGCCGCCCTGCGGGAGGCGCTGGACACGGTCGCCGCGGCCGACGGCCTGATCGCCGTCACCCCGATCTTCAACGCCTCGTACAACGGGCTGTTCAAGTCGTTCTTCGACGTGGTCGACCGGGACGCCCTGGCCGGCCGGCCGGTGCTGATCGGGGCGACCGGCGGCACGGCCCGGCACTCGCTCGCCCTGGAGCACGCGCTCCGGCCGATGTTCGCGTACCTGCGCGCGGTGGTCGTGCCGACGGCGGTCTTCGCCGCCCCGGAGGACTGGTCGGGCGACGGCGCCGAGGGGGCGCTGCGGGCCCGCATCCGGCGGGCCGGCGTCGAGCTGGCCGAGCAGGTGGAGCGCCGCCCGGCGGCGACCGGCCCAGCCGACCCGTTCGCCCTCACCGCCAGCTTCGAGGAGCTGCTCGCCGGCCGCGACCCGGCCTGACCGGGCCGGCCGTCAGTCGGCCGGTTCGTACGGGTGGGCCACCAGCACGGGGCAGTGGGCGTGCTGCACCAGGGCGCTCGCCGAACTTCCACCGCTGCTGCCGTGGTGGGGACCGCGCCAACGCGGACAGTAACGGCCCGGGAGTTCAGCCGACGAAACCACCTTGCGC
>NZ_JBSGJR010000099.1:0-15140 GCF_053605645.1 Micromonospora sp. NPDC003776 | reverse complement strand
CGACGCCCGGCCCGGACCCTTCGGGCGGCCGCAGGTCCAGCGCGGGCGCGAAGGTGACCACGCCGGAGGCGCGGTCGACCAGGTAGACCTTGGCCTGCGCGCCGACACCGGCGAAGCTGTCCACCGGCCGCCAGATCTCGTACGTGCGGCCCTCGTGCTCGCGGGCCGCCGCGCCCAGCTCCACCGAGCCCGCCGGCACCTCCACGCCGAGCAGCAGGTCCAGCGCCTCGGCGGTCCGCGCGAGGGGGGCCCGGGCCGCCCGGAACACCTGGCCGGCCTGGCCGGTGCCGGTGCCGAGCAGCTCCGCGTCGACCGGCTCGCAGTGGTGCATGCGTACCGTCACCTCGGTCTCCCCGGCGGGCAGCAGGGCCGGCTCGGTGGTGACGAAGACGACCGGCCGGGGGTCGGCGCCGCGGGCGGCGGCGACCCGGGTGCCGGCGGGGACGCGGACCGCGCCGCGGTCCGGGCCGGTCCGGCTGAACCGGACGTCCGCCCAGGCGGCGGTGGGTGGGTGCCGGCTAACCCCGAGCAGGTTGAGGAAGGCCACGTACGCCTTCTCCGGCAACTGGTTCAGCCGGTAGATCATCACCTCGGTGAGGTACGCGAACGCCTCCAGCAGGGCGATGCCCGGGTCGTGCGCGGAGAGGTCCGTCCACTCCGGGCAGGAGCGGCGGATCCGTTCCCGGGCCTCGGTGACCAGGTCGAGGAAGGCGCGGTCGTCGAGGTGCGGCACCGGCAGCGTCATGGCGTGGCCTCCTCGGTGGGGTCGTCCGGGGCGTCGTCGGGCAGCAGGTCGACGGAGAACACCAGCTGGCCCGGGGTGAGGCTGGCCCGCACCCGGTAGTCCAGCCGGATCACCAGCCGCCAGGGGTCGTCCGGGTCGGGCCCGGCGTCCACGTCGATCACCTCGACCCGCGGCTCCCACCGCCGGATGGCCTGCCGGACGTAGTGGATGGCCAGGCCGGCGGTGGTGTCGTCGTTGGGGGCGAAGACCAGCCGGTGCAGCCGGGAGCCGTACCCGGGGCGCATCAGCCGCTCCCCGGGCGTGGTGGACAGCAGCAGGAACAGCGCCTGGCGTACCGTCTCGTCGCCGTCGGTCATGGCGAGGCCGCCGGCGGCGGTCAGCGCGAGACCGCCGGTGCGACCGGCGTCGAAGCCGGCGCCGACGAAGCGGAAGGCCCTCATGCGTCCGCCCCCAGGAAGGTCTGCCGCGGGTCGCGGACGGTGTGGTGGACCAGACCGGGCGGGGTGCCGTCGGTGAGCCCGTCCAGGTTGGACAGCACCACCCGGTGCCGGTCCACCCGCACCCAGGCGCTGTAGCCGACGGTCACCTTCAGCGTCTTGGCGCAGGGCTTGATGGTCGGGCCGTAGTTCGGGCAGGCGGTGATGTCCCGCCCTTCCGGGTCGGCCTCGACCAGCACGGGCACGCCGGACACGGTCACCCACTGCTGCGAGGGGCGGTTGGCGACCCGGCCGTCGTGGTCGCAGGTGATCAGCGAGTCCCGGTGGATCCAGCGCATCAGCCACCTCCGTGGGCGCGGGCGAGGGAGCGGGCCTGGGCGGCGGCGGTGTCGGCGTCCTCGGCCGCCGTCGCCTGGAGGAAGTCGACGGTGCGGGCGCGGACCACCATGGCCCGGCCGGGCGCGGAGAGCACCAGGTCGCCGGCGGCGTGCACCGTGGTCAGCTCGGGGCGCAGCTCGACGAAGCTGCCGGCGTCGGTGGCCAGCCGCAGGGTGCGCCCGTCGTCGTCGATGACGATCGACTGGCCGGTGCCGGTCCGCATGGACCAGCGCCGGGACCGGCCCGCCACGATCCCCGCGTCGTACGGCTCGACCGCCCCGAACAGGGAGCCGAGCACGATGCCGGACGCCGGTTCCCCGCCGGGCAGCGCCACCAGCACGGTGTCCTGCGGGTCGGGCAGCGCGACGATGCCCTTGCCCCGGCCCGCGCCCGGGCAGAGCACCGCCAGCCAGCCCGCGTCCAGGTCCCCGTACGCGGGCAGGGTCACCCGGGCCCGGCCGAGCCGGTCCGGGTCGTCGACGTCGGTGACCGTGCCGAGGGTGACCGTGGCCGGGGCGGGCCCGGCGGCCGGCGGTGGTGGGGGCGGGACGGTGGAGAAGCGGGTCAGGTGGCCGTTGGCGTCGACGGTGTGCACCACCTCGGTGAGCACGTACACGCCGGCGAACGGGTCGGGCACGCCGGCCAGGTCGATCCGCCGGCCCGGGCGCAGCGCCGGATCGCCCGCGGCCGTGCCCTCGGCGGTGACCAGTGCGGCGACCCGGGCGTCCAGCCCGGCCTGGGCGAGGGCGGCGAGTTCGTCGTCGCTGCGTCCCGGCTGGTCCACGGCGGTACGGGCCCCGTCGGCGCCCACCCCGGCCGGGTCCGGGCGCAGCGGCACCCGCCGCCCGGAGCGGGCCGCGTCGGCCTGCTGGCGCAGCGGCTCGGCGCGCTGCGGGTGCCAGCCGAGCGCCACGCTGTCCCCGCCGGCCCGGTCGAGGTTCTCGGCGAGGCGCAGCGCGTGCACGGTGTCGCCGAGGGCCAGCGGGACCGGGTCGCCGTAGCCGTCGAGGGTGAGCAAACGGGTGCTCGGCGGTTCGCGGCCAGGCGGCTCGGGTGCGCTCCGGGTCCAGGCCGCAGCGGGCGGCGAAGGCGACCAGCGCCGCTTCGAGCGGGTCGCCGACGGCGGCCCACTCCGGCCGTTGCGGGGTGGGCGGGGCCAGCGTCGCGTCGTTGCACAGCAGCCCGGCCCGCGCCAGCCGGCGCAGCTCCTCCGGCCCGGTGACCGGCTGCCCGCGGTGGTGCACCGCGCCGTCCGGCGCGTACCCGCGGCCGGTGATGCCGTACCGGGATCCGTCGCGGGTGATGGCGTGCTGCACGGCCATCCGACCCTCGGTGAGGGTCCCGGTCTTGTCGGAGGCGATCACCGTGACCGAGCCGAGGGTCTCCACGGCGTGCAGCCGGCGGGGAATCGCCCGGGCGCCGGCCATCCGGCGGGCGCCGAGGGCGAGGGCGAGGGTGACCACGGCGGGCAGCGACTCGGGCACCGCCGCGACCACCAGGCTCACCGCGGTGACCGCCATGTCCACCACCGGCCGGCCGCCGAGCACGCCGATGATGAACACCAGGCCGGACAGGACCACCGCCGCGAGGCCGAGGACCCGGCCGAGGGAGGCCAGCCGGCGTTGCAGCGGGGTGGCGGCGGGTCGGGTGACGGCCACGAGGGCGCTGATCCGGCCAAGCGCGCTGGCCGCGCCGGTACGCGCGACCGTGCCGGTGGCCCGGCCGGTGGTGACCACCGTGCCCGCGCTGGCCTCGTCGCCGGCCCCCCGCGCGACCGGCACCGATTCGCCGGTCAGCGCCGACTCGTCCAGGTGCAGCCGGGCGGCGTCGATGAGCAGCAGGTCGGCGGGTATCACGTCACCGGCCTCGATGCGAACCAGGTCGCCCCGGACCAGATCCGCAGCGGGCAGGATGAGATCCCGGCCGTCGCGGACCACCCGCGCGGTCGGCGCGGCGAGCCGGTCCAACGCGGCGATCGCCCGGTCCGCCCGAACCTCCTGCACCACGCCGATTGCCGTGTTGACCAGCACCACCAGCACGATCACCGCGGTGTCCGGGTAGTCCCGCAGCACGGTGGTGACCACGGCGGCGGCCAGCAGCAGTGCGACGAGCGGATCGGTGAGCTGGCGCAGGATCCGGGTGGTGAGGTGCCGGCGGGGCGGCCGGGTGGCGACGTTCGGCCCGTCGGCGCTGAGCCGGGCCGCCGCCTGCGCGGAGCTGAGGCCGGTCACGGCCCCCGGCGCGACGCGACGCTCGGTCGGCGCGACGACCTCGGCCGTACCGGTCAACGGCTGTCTCGCCATCACGCTCCACCCCTCCCGGGCCGCGCCGCCGCGGCCTGGCCACACCTTCACGGTCGTTCATCCAGCCCGGGCCCACCAGTGAAGATCGGCACTGCGGACCGGGACCTACTGCCCGGCGATTCGGGTGTTCCTGGGATGGTCGTGCCCGGGCGTCCGCCGTGCCCGAGACGTTGATTGGCGGCCGGACGGGTACGCGGGGCGAATGGCCGAGCTGATCGAGGACGGTGACATCTACTTCCTCTACCGTCCCCGGGTCGAAGAGGAGCATGTGGGCTCCCTGGCCGAGGTGCAGCGGCTGCTGGTGGTGCTGCACCCGTGGCAGGGGCGGCACCTGCGGTTGCTCGTGGTGGGACGTAAGCGGATGCCCGACATCGGCGAGCACGACCGGTTCTGGGCGTTCGTCGACGAGGTGGTGGACCGGCCGGAGCAGTTGCACGAGACGCTGCGGGCCCGCCGGTACCGGACGCGGACGCGCGGCGGGCGGGAGCAGCCCCCGGCCCGGCCCGCGGCGGAGGGCGCGTACGTGATCGCCCGGCACGACGACCACACCCATCTGGCGTACGAACTCGAGCTGCCGGTGCGTCCCGGTGCGGCACAGCGCGACCTCGACATCGAGCCGGAGGCCAGCTACATCGTCACGGTCAAGAATCCGCGGGCGCCCTCGCCGCCCGGCGTCGGCCTCGACAGGGACCGCAAGGTCCGGCTGCCCGCCGCGCTGCAGGAGCGGTTCCACGGTCGCCGGTTCGCCCCACTCGACCCGCCCGGCTTCCTCGACCACCCGGGCACCGAGCTGGTGCTCATCGGCGCCGCCCACGACGCCTCCGCCGAGCTGCGGATCGACCTGGACGCGGAGGTGGAGCGGGCGGAGCGCAGCACGATCTTCGGTGACCTGCGGATCGGACGGCGGGAGCGCCCGGTCGAACCGTTGTTCACCGGTGAGTGGGCCTGAGCCCGAGCCGGCGCTACCGGTGCGCGGTGGCGGCGGTCGACGCCGGGGCGCCGGCGAGGACACCGAGCGGGTCGGCCAGCAGCGCGGAGAAGCCGAGTTCGGCGGCGCCGACCAGGGTGGCGTCGTCGCCGAGCACCGACGTGCGCAGCCGTACCCGTTCCTTGGCGACCGGCAGCACGTTGGCGGCGATGCGGGCGCGGACCGGTTCGGCCATGCCGGGGTACACGTCCCGCAGCATCCCGCCGAAGATGACGATGCCCGGGTTGAACAGGTTGATCAGGTTCGCCACGCCGATGCCGAGCCAGTCCCCGACGCGGTGCAGCGCGTCCCGGGCCACCGGGTCACCGCGGTCGGCGTCGGTCACCACGTCACGCAGCGCCTCCCGGCCGATCACGTCCGCGGGCCGGCCGGAGGCCTCCAGCAGGGCCCGCTCGCCGACCTCCGCCTCCAGGCAGCCGTGGGAGCCGCAGCCGCAGGGCCGCCCCTGGTAGGGATTGACCACCATGTGCCCGAGCTCGCAGCCGTAGCCGCCCTCGCCGTCGAGCAGGGTGCCGCCGACGATGATCCCGCCGCCCACGCCGACGTCGCCGTGCAGGTAGATCAGGTTCTGGAACCCGACGCCGGCGCCGCGCTGCTGCTCGGCCTGCGCCCCGAGGTGCGCCTCGTTGCCCACCGACACCGGCAGGCCGAGCCCGAGCCGGCGGCCGAGTTCGGCGCCGAAGGCCTGGTCCACCCACCCCATGTCCGGCCCGTACCGGACCATGCCGTCGCCCGGCCGGATCATCCCGCAGTACGACGCGCCGACGCCCACGCACACCGAGCCGGGCGGCGCCGCCTCGTGCAGCCGGCGGCCGAACTCGGCGAGCACCCGGACCACCCGGTCCAGGTCGGCGCCGGCCCGCGGGCGGGGCGCCTGCCGCCGGTCGAGGATGACACCGCCCAGCCCGACCCGGGCGGCGACCAGCCAGTCCACGGCGACGTCGAACGCCAGCACGTACGCCCGGGTGGCGTCGGGACGGACCACGAGCGACGGGCGTCCCGCGCGGCCGGTGTCGGCGGGTGTCTCCTCGTGGACCAGGCCCGCGGCGGTCAGTTCCCCGGTCAGCGCCATGACGGTGCTGCGGTTGACGCCCATCCGCTCGGCCAGCGCCGCGCGCGAGACGGAGCCGTCCAGGTGGACGTGCCGGAGCAGCCGGCCGAGGTTTCGCCGCCGGATCTCTTCCAGCACCACCTCGAACCTCCCGCGCGTCGCCCCTGCCGCATTCGTGGCTCCGATTATCCCGAAGCGCCGAACGGCCGCCGCAAGCTGCTCGGCGCGGGTGCGCTGGGGGTGCCTTCGACGTGTAACGCCGACGAGGGTACGCGGGCCGGCCACCGGGTTCGCGGCGATCGCCTCGGTGACCGGGTAGCCGGCTGCCGCGGCCGGGTCGAGGAAGACCGCCCGCGGCGGGGTTCGCTGCCGGCTCAGCGGGATGCCAGGGTCTGCTCCGCGTACGTCCAGAGCCGGTCGGCGGCCTGCGGGTCGACGGCGTGGGCGGCCACTCCGCCGGCGGCCTCCGGTCCGCCCGCCACGACCTCGGCCTCCTGGTTGTCGTCGAAGTACCGGCCGGTGACCCCGTCCAGCAGCGGCGACGCGGCGAGCAGCACGGAGGTCGCCGCACCCTGGGCGGGGGTCTTGAAGTAGGGCTGCTCGATGCGGTTTCCCGCCTCGTCCATCGCGCCGAACGCGCGTAGCGTGGCGTCGTCCATGTGGCGCTGCAGGTTGGTGGTGATGAAGCCGGGGTTGAGCGCGTTGGCGGTGATCCCGTCCGCGGCCCAGCGCCGGGCGATGCCCACCGCCAGCAGGACGGAGGCGGTCTTCGACCGGCCGTACGCCGCCCACGGGTCGTAGGGCTGCCGCGCGAACTGCGGGTCGCCGAAGTCGAACGCCTCGCGCAGGTGCGCCCCGGAGCTGACCACCACCACCCGGGCGGAGCCGGCGGCGCGCAGGCTGCGGGCGAGCGCGAAGTGGCCGAGGTAGTTGGTGGCCAGCTGCAGCTCCCAGCCCGCGTCGGTGAGCTGCCGGTTCGGCAGCGCCATGATCCCGGCGTTGGCGACCAGCGCGTGCAGCGGGCCCTGCCAGCCGGCGGCGAAGGCGCCGACCGAGGCCAGATCGGCCAGGTCCAGCGCGGCCGCCCGGACGCTTCCCCGGTCAGGACCGGCGAACTCGGCCACCAGGTCAGCGGCCTGGGCCGGGTCGCGGGTGGCCACGGTGACCTCGGCGCCCGCCCCGGCGAGGGCGCGGACGGTCTCCCGGCCGATGCCGGAGGCCCCGCCGGTGACGATCATCCGGCGGCCGGTGAGGTCGACGCCGGCCAGGATCTCGGCAGCGGTGGTCCGGGCGTGGAAGGGCGTCGCCAGGCGTGTGGTGTCTGTCATGGCACCCACGCTACGGAGGATAGCCTTGGACCATCCCTAGTTTGATGTCCGGAGTTCTTGAGCAATCGTCCACCGGGAGGTGTCCGTGGATCCCCTCGAGGACGTGGTCGCGCTGCTCGGCGCGACCGGTCACGTCTCGGCCACCCTGGTGGCCGGCGGGCGGTGGGCGGTCAGCTTCCCGCCGCCGGCCGGGGTCAAGTTCAACGCCGTACGGCGGGGCCGCTGCCTGCTGCGGGTGGACCAGGCGGCCGATCCCGTGGAGCTGGCCGAGGGCGACTGCTATCTGCTGACCCGGCCGCTGCCGTACACCCTCGCCGGCGACATCGACGTGCCGCCGGAGACGGCGGCGCCGATCTTCGCCGCCGCCGTCGACGGGGTGGCCCGCGCCGGCACCGGCGACGAGGTGGTCCTCATCGGCGGCGCGTTCGCCTTCACCGAACGCGCCCGCGCCCTGCTGCTGGACAGCCTGCCGCCGGTCATCCACGTGCCCGCCGCCCTGCCCGAGGCGGCGGCCCTGCACCGGGCCGTGCTCGAGATCGACGCCGAACTGCGGGAGGGCCGACCCGGGGCGACCCTCGTCGCCGAGCACCTGGCCCTGGTCATGCTGATCCGGGTCCTTCGCCTGCACCTCGAGCAGGGGCACCCCGCGGGCTGGTTGGCAGGCCTCGCGGATCCGGTGGTCGGCCCGGCGCTGCGGGCGATGCACGCCCGCCCGGCGCACCGGTGGACGGTGGCGCAGCTGGCCCGGACGGCCGCGGTGTCCCGCTCCACCCTGGCCGCGCGGTTCCGGGCCGTCGTCGGCCGTGGGCCGCTGGACTACCTCACCGCCTGGCGGGTCGAGCTGGCCGCCGATCGCATCCGGCACGGTGGGGACACCCTCGCCACCATCGCCCGCGGCGTCGGGTACGGCTCGGAGAGCGCCCTCAGCGTCGCCTTCAAGCGCGTCACCGGCCGCACCCCGGGCGCCTACCGCCGGGGCGTCACGACCTGACGGCCGGTCCACCCGCGGCCGGCGCGGCTCAGCTCTCGCTTGTCGGGGCGGGGCCGGTCGAGTCGCGGACGATCAGCGTGTGGCCGGTGGAGCGCCGCCGGGGGCGGGTCGCCCGCGGCTTGAGCGCGAGCTGCAGCGCCATCCGCCCCATCTCGGTCATCGGCAACCGGACGGTGGTCAGGCTGGGTGCCAGGTCGGCGGCGACCGAGACGTCGTCGAAGCCGACCACCGACATGCGTTCGGGCACCGGGATGCGCCGCGCGCGCAGGATGGACAGAACGCCAATGGCCATCGCGTCGTTGAGCGCGATGATCGCGGTGCTGTCCGGGTGCTGGTGCAGGATCCGTTCGGCGGCGACCCGGCCACCGTCGCGGGTGAAGTCGGAGTGGACGACGGGCAGTGTGTCGAGGGCGAGGCCGTGCGCGGTGAGCGCGGCGGCGACGCCGGCGAGCCGGTCGGCCACGGTGGTCAGTCCCGGGGTGCCGGCGGCGACGGCGATCCGCCGGTGGCCGAGGGCCAGCAGGTGCTCACCGATGGCCCGCCCGCCGGCCTCGTTGTCGGGTACGACGGCGTCGACGCCGAGGGCGTGCCGGCCGATGACGGCGACCCGGCCACCGGCACGCTGGAACCCGGCCAGCTCGGTACGCGCCTCGGTCTCCACCCGGGCGTCGTTGTAGCCGGAGCCGGCGATCACGATGATGCCGACCCGCTGCGCGATGAGGTTCCGCAGTTGCCGTAGCTCGTGGTGCGGGTCCCGCCCGGAGTGGGCGATCTGGACCAGCAGCCCCTGGGCGGCGGCGACCTCGATGACCCCGCTGGCGATCTCGGAGAAGTACGGGTCGTCGATCTGGTGGACGATCAGGCCGACGGTGGAGCTGGCGCCGCCGGCGAGGTTGCGGGCGTACGGGTTGGCGACGTATCCCAGCTCGCGGGAGACCCGCCGGACGTGCTCGGCGACCTCTTCGCTGACGCCCTCGCGGCCGGCGAGGGCCCGGGAGGCGGTCGCCAGCGAGACGCCGGCGCGTTCCGCCACGTCGGCGAGGCGTAGCCGGGGGCCGGGTCTGGGCATCGCTCACTCCTGGGCACATTGATCCGCGCCGCGCTCTTGCCTGTGGCGTGAGGCACAGCATAGGCTACGAAAGCGCTTACGTAAGCGCTTACGTACACGCTGTGCCGCTGTCCGGCCACCGCCTGGCGAGCCTCACTTCGGCCGCCCGGTGGCCGGTCGGCCGACCGTCCCGCCGGGACAGACCCCAACTCCACGCGAACCCAGGGCATCACCACGACCGTCCTGAAAGCGCTTTCGTGAGCCCATCGCGCACCGACGAAGGGAGCACCACCACCATGAGGAGATCCGCCCGAGCCGCCGCCGCGGCCACCGGCCTGCTCGCCCTGGCCCTGACCGCGGGGGTGACCCCCGCCCAGGCCGACCGGCCCGGCCCGTACGACGTGCACCCGGCACTGTGGTCGCACCTGGTCGCCATGTACGACTTCGACCACCCGGCGCCCGGCGACGCCGCCCTCGAACAGGACCAGGGCCGATCCGGCACCCAGATCGCGCTGGTCAACGGCGGCGCGGAGATGCGGGTCGCCGACGAGGCGTACAAGGGCAGCGGGAACGCCCTGCAGACCCGCCAGGTCAACCCGACGGTCGCCGGCAACGACGACTGGAAGGCCGGTGTCTTCTCGGCCACCGGCGTGCCGACCCTGAGCGCGTTCAGCAACGCCGAGGGCGCCACCGTCATGGGCTGGTTCAAGCGCGACATGGACGGCCCGGCGCTCAACTCCACCACCGCCAACCCGACCGACCGCTACAACGCGATCGGCCTGGCCGGGGTGCTGACCGGCGACTCCGACGGGCACGCCGTGCGCGCCCTGCTGGAGCTGATCGACGTCAACGGCGAGCTGCGCCTGGTCGCTCTCGGCCGGCGTCTCGACGGCGGTTCCTCGCAGACCTTCGCCGCCAGCGAGGACTGGCGCGACCTGCTGCCGAAGGGGGAGTGGGTGCACCTGGCCGCCACCTACGACTTCACCAACGGCACCATGGCGCTCTACCGCAACGGCGAGCCGGTGGAGGGCTTCTACACCACCGCGGGTGACCCGTGGAAGGTGAACGGGCCGGGCCCGCACGTCACCAGCGCGTCCCTGTCGCGCGGCATCAAGATCGGCGGGAGCTTCCCGCAGGACACCCTCGAGCGCAACCCGTGCGACTGCCGCATGGACGGCCTGATGTTCCTCGACAGCGTCATCCCGGCGGGTGACATCGCCAAGCAGTACCGCTACATGGCCCACTGACCATCCCTCGGCACCGTCCCACCGAGAAGGAGAACCGCGTGTTCATTCGCGCTGGCAGCCCCGGCCGGCTCCGCAGAGCCGCCCTGACCGCCGGAGTCGCTGCCGCCACCCTCGTCCTGTCCACCCTGGTCGCCGGTCCCGCCCGGGCCGCCGGCGCCGTCTACGACCCGATCCCCGAGACGCCGACGCAGTCGGAGCTCGGGCTGGTCCTGCAGGAGTACACCAGCTTTCCGCAGTCCACCCCGAACCCGGCCCCGGTGGACAACCGGCTGGTCCGCAAGGCCCGGATCAACACCATCAACGAGCTGCCCGACGGCTCCGGCCGCCGCGCGGTGCCGGACCTCAACGGCAACCTCTACTTCGTCGAGAACGGCGTCCCGCACGTCTACCTCGACGTGGCCGCGACGTTCGCGCCGGCGTTCTTCTCCGGCCGCGGCCTCGGCCAGGGCTTCGGGTACGTCGCGTTCCACCCGGACTTCGCGCACAACGGCCGCTTCTACACCATCCACACCGAACAGGCGTCGCTGGCCACCCGCACCCCGGACTACGCCCAGCCGAACACCATCTACCAGGCCGTGATCAGCGAGTGGACGGCCACCGACCCGGCCGCCGACACGTTCTCCGGCACCCACCGGGAGGTGCTGCGGATCGGCTTCGGCGGCCAGATCCACGGCGTCCAGGAGATCAACTTCAACCCGACCGCGGAGCCGGGCGACAGCGACTACGGCATGCTCTACCTCGCGGTCGGCGACGGCGGCCAGGGCTACCGCAACGGTGACCCGCAGAACATGGGCATGCCGCACGGCAAGCTGCTGCGCATCGACCCGCGCGGCACCAACGCGCCCAACGGCCGGTACGGCATCCCCGCGGACAACCCGTTCGTCGGCAAGGCCGGCGCGCTCGGCGAGATCTACGCGGTGGGCTTCCGCGACCCGCACCGGTTCAGCTGGGACCAGGCCACCGGCCGGATGTTCCTCGGCCACATCGGCGAGCACGCCGTCGAGTCGATCTACGAGGTCGAGGCCGGGGACAACTTCGGCTGGAGCGAGCGCGAGGGCTCCTGGGTCTTCGACAAGACCGCGACCAACCCCTGCGACAAGCTCTACCCGCTGCCGGCCGACGACGCGAAGTACGGCTACACGTACCCGGTCGCCGCGTACGACCACGACCCGGCCCCGGGCTGGAACTGCACCTCGGACGTCGGGGTCGCGGTGGCCGGCGGGTTCGTCTACCGCGGCCACACCCTGCCGGCCCTGATCGGCAAGTACGTCTTCGGTGACCTGGTCGAGGGTCGGGTCCTCTACACCGAGGCCAACGAGATGCGCCGCGGCGCCGGGCTCGCTCCGATCCACCCGCTCGCCCAGTACACCACCACCGGTGACCTGGTCCGCATGCGGGACCTGTCCAGCCCGGGCGCGCCCGGCGACCCGAACCGGGTGGACCTGCGCTTCGGCACCGACGCGGCCGGTGAGATCTACCTCGTGGCCAAGGCCAACGGCAAGATCTGGAAGGTCGTCGGCACGAAGAAGGTGGCGGAGGGCGACGTGGGGCACACCAAGGTGGTGCACACCGGTGGCGCCGACAACTGGACGCCGGTGACCCCGTCGAAGTGGCAGTTCGACGGTGACCAGGTGATCCTCGCCGAGGCCGGCGTCAGCCGCCCCGGCCCGCGCCGGCCGTTCGAGTACGCCCTGTTGAACAAGGGCCCGGCCGCCTGGTCGTCGGTCCAGATCGACGCCCGGGTACGCCTGGACACGCCGGTGGAGGTCACCAACCGGGACGTGATCATCGTCTTCGGCTGGCAGTCGGACACGCAGTACTACTACGCGCACCTGTCGACCGACAACACGATCTACCCGCACAACGGCATCTTCAAGGTCAACAATGCCGACCGGGAGCGCATCGACCAGCAGTGGAACGGCCGCTCCCGTGGCGCCAACCCGGCGATCACCGACGCGGACTGGCACAAGGTGCGGGTCGTGCACCTGCCCGCCACCGGCGAGATCGCCGTCTACGTCGACGGGCACAAGGATCCGCTGCTGACCGCGAAGGACACCACCTTCACCTCGGGTCGGGTGGGCTTCGGCTCGTTCGACAACATCGGTCGTACCCGTCTGTTCACGGTGACCGGCACGCCGGCCGCCTGACGAACGACCCCGCACGGGGCGGCGGCCGGTTGGCCGCCGCCCCGTTCGCTGTCCTGCCGAGACTTCCGGGTTGAACGCTCACAACTTTTGATGATTCATTTCAAAGTTTCGTAGCGATGCATCTAGCTTCCTGCTGTTGCCGGCGATAGCCTCTCGCCATCGCGTCCGCTTTGGCTCGCCGAGATCCGCCTCCACTTCCCCCGCCGGAACTGGAAAGGAACCGCATGTCCAGCCATCACCTGCCGGCAACAACCCTCAGCGCACACCCGTCCCGCCGATCGGGCAGAGCCGCCCGCCGGCGACTGCTGCGCTTCCTGCTCGCCGCCGTCCTACCCGCCGCGTCGCTGTCCGTCGGCTCACTCGCCGTCGGCACCCCGGCCTGGGCCGCGCCCACCAGCGCACCGGCCGTCCTCACCCCGACCGCCCCGACCGGCACCAACAGCTACTACCGGGGCCCGGTCACCCTGAACCTCTCCGCCACCGACACCGTCAACGGGGTCCAGCGCCTGGAATACCGGCTCGGCAACACCGCGCCGTTCCAGACCGCGGCGGCCGCGCCCGCCCCGTACCCCGCCACCCTGGCCGGCTCGGTGCAGATCACCCAGCAGGGCACCACCACCGTCGGCTACCGGGCCGTCGGCGGCGACGGCTCGGTGGAGTCCGTCCGCACCATCACCGTCCGGATCGACACCGTCGCCCCGGTGGTCAGCTGGCCGGGCATCGTCGACGGGCACGTCGGCCACACCGCCACGCTCATCCCCACCCGGACCGATCCCGCGCCCGGCTCCGGCGGCGTCTTCATCCATCGCATGTGGCTCGACGGCACCGAGGTCACCCCGCTGCCCGTCACCACCTCCACCCTGGCCACCGGCGGGCACACCGTCAGCGTGGTGGCCAGCGACGCGGCCGGCAACGCCGCCCGGTTCGACCAGGCGTTCGTGGTCACCACGTCCTTCGCCGACCTCGACACCCTCATCGCCGGCTACGTCACCAGCGGCGCCCTCGACGCCGACGCCGGCGACAGCCTGCGCGCCACCCTGACGCAGGCGGCCGACCTGGCCGAGACGGGCGACAACGCCGGCGCCGCCACCCTGCTCAACCAGTTCGTGGCCGCCGCGCAGCGCGCCACCGAACCCGGAGCGACCCGGGACACCCTGGTCGGCGACGCCCGCTACCTGAAGCAGCAGGTCACCGGCACGCTCCCGGCGGACCCGCCGACCGGCATGACGGTCACCCCGGCCACCGGACCCAACCCGATCCCCGCCGCCACGCCGCTCGCGGCCTCCACCAACTACCCCGACGCCAGCTACCGGGTGCTCTACTTCTCGGCCACCAAGGGCTTCCGCCACGACCACATCCCGGACACCGCCCTGCTCGTGCAGCAACTGGGCAAGCAATACGGCTTCGACGTCGACATCTGGGACCCGCGGCTGGCCCCCAACTCGCTGACGAGCACGCCGTTCACCTCCGGCGCCGACCTGGCGAAGTACAAGACCATCATCTTCTCCTCGCCGGTGGACGGCACCAACCCCAACAGCGCGCCCGACGCGGACGCCCTCAACGCCAGCGAGCTGGCCGCCTTCAAGGAGTACATCCAGGCCGGCGGCGGCTACCTCGGGCTGCACGGGGCATCCGACGCGATCCACAACGTGCCCTGGTACCGCGACCTGGTCGGAGCCTGGTTCACCAACCACCCGGGCGGCCAGAACGGCGAAGGCACCTGCGGTAGCTGCATCAACGTCCGGGTCAACACCGAGGACCCGGCCAACGCGGCCGTCGCGCACCTGCCGAAGACCTGGCTCACCATCGACGAGCTGTACAACTTCGACCACAACCCGCGCGCCGAGGTGCACACGCTGCTGAGCCTCGACGAGTCGTCGTACCAGCGCAGCCTCAACAGTGGCAACGCCGCCACCAACCCCCTGCGGCTCATGAACGGCGACCACCCGATCGCCTGGTGCCAGGAGTACGACGGCGGACGGGAGTTCTCCCTCATCCTCGGCCACGACCGGGCGCAGTACTACCGCGACCCGTTCACCCGGATCCTGCTGGCCGGCATCCACTGGACCGCCGACCAGACCGAGGCGAACTGCTCCACCTACCGCCAGACCCGGACGCTGATCACCGCCGGCGCCACCGACGGTGCCCTGGACCCCGCGTCGGCCGAGGCCGCCTCCGCGCTGCTCGACGACGCCCAGGCCGCCTACCTCGCCAAGGACTACAACAGCGCCACCACCTCGCTCAACCGGATCATCGCGATCGCCGGTAACCCCGCCGCCGGCACCAAGGCGGCGCGTACCGAACTCGACCGCCAGGCCCGCCAGTTGCGCGACTGGATGCTCACCCTGAAGCAGTCCTGACCACCCCGTTGCCGCCGGCCCCCCCCCCGGGGCGGGGCGACCCCCGGGGGACCCCACCCCCCGCCCCGGGGGGGTGGGCCGACACGCCGGGGTGGGGGCCGGCGGGCGGGGCGCCCC